>NZ_DASVFL010000209.1:0-28156 GCF_036380075.1 Lentzea sp.
CCGCCGGGTGCGCCTCGCCGAGCTCGTGCTGACCCTGCTGGACGGCGCCGGCCACCGGGCCGAGACCGCACCGGGCTTCGGCGACCCGTTCGACGTGGCGCACGCGTGTCAGCACCTCGCCGGGATCGACCTGACCGACACGTGGGCCCCGCCGCACCTGCCGTTCGTCGCTCCGGCTCGGACCTGCGCGGACTTTGTGACCGCACCTGACGACCTGACCGACCAGCTGGGTGGTGGTCCGGTGGACCTCTCCGACGGCCTGGTCGTGGTGCTGGGTGCCGCTCGGCTCGGTGCGGCCGAAGAGGCGGTCCGTGCGGCGGGTCCGGGGGAGCGGGTGGCGATCGTCGTGGTGACGGACGACCCGGAGGAGACCGGGCGGCTGGTCCGGCTCCGCGTGACCGACCTCGTGCACTGCCTGCGCCGGGTGTTCGCTCCCGACGTGTGGCGCGACCTCCGCCTGGTGCTGGACGACGACGCCGCGGTGGCGTCCGCCCTCGGGCTTGAAGTCGCAGGCGATGAGACCGAGACGGCCGTGCGGGTGCGGGACGGCGTGATCGTCGCCCGTGCCACCGGCCGCGGCGCCGGTCACGCGGCCGGCAGCTACCGGGAGGCGAAGTCGTGAGCCAGGCGCTGCACGCCCTGCGGTGCGTCGGCACGACGGGACTCACCCGCGTGGCGTCGTTCACCGGCCTGCCGGAGTCCGAAGTGGAGTCGGAGCTGATCGACCTGGCGGTCGCCGGCCTCGTCACACACCACCGGAACTTCGGCGGCTGGGCCCTCACCGACGCCGGCAAGGCCGCGGCCGCCGACCGTGCCGCCGCGGAACTGGAGTCGGCCGGTGGCCCCGCCGCTCTGGCCACGCCGTTCGAGGAGTTCCTGGTGCTCAACCCGGAACTGCTGGACCTGTGCACTGCGTGGCAGGTCCGCACCGTCAACGGCACCACCACCATCAACGACCACAGCGACTCCGCCTACGACGGCCGGGTGCTGGCCTCGTTCACCGACCTGCACGCCCGCGCCACGGAAGTGATCGCCGCACTGGCGGCCGTCCTGCCGCGGTTCGCCCGGTACGAGCCCCGCCTGACCGAGGCCCTGACCCGCGCCAAGGCGGGAGAGTTCGGCTACCTGGCCGACGACATGGCGTCGTTCCACACCATCTGGGCCGAACTGCACGAGGACCTCCTTGCCACGCAGGGAATCTCGCGATGGCGTGGCTGAGGAGACTGCACGCGGGCCTGGACGAGCCGCGCGAGCTGATCGGCGGCAAGGCCCACGGCCTGGTGCTCCTGCACCGGCTGGGCCTGCCGGTCCCCGCCGCGCACGTGATCACCACGGAGGCCTGCCGCGCGTTCCTCCGCGACCACCGCCTGCCGGACGGCCTGCGCGAGGAACTGCGTGCGTTGCCGGCGTCCGTGGTCTCGGTCCGCTCCGGGGCCGCCATCTCGATGCCCGGCATGATGGACACGATCCTGAACCTGCGCGTCACCTCGCCCGAGGCGCTGGAAGCAGCGGTCGAGTCGATCTTCTCGTCCTGGAACACGCCCCGCGCCCGCACCTACCGCACCCTGCACGACATCCCGCACGACCTGGGCACCGCCGTGGTCGTGCAGGACATGGTCTTCGGCGACCGGGACAGCCGCAGCGGCTCCGGCGTGGCGTTCAGCCGCAACCCCACCACGGGCGAGAACACGCCTTCCGGCGAAGTCCTCTTCGGACACCAGGGCGACGACGTGGTCTCCGGCCGCTCCCTCACCCGCCCGCTGAGCGACCTCTCCAGCCGGGAACCCGAGGTGTGGCAGGACCTCCTCGCCGCACTGACCCGAATCGAACAGCATTACCGCGACGCCTGCTACGTCGAGTTCACCTACGAGACCGGAACCCTGTGGCTCCTGCAGGTGCGCCCCGGCCGCTTCACCGGCACCGCCGTCCTCCGCCTGTCCGCCGACCTGGCAGACGCGGGCACGATCACCAGAACCGAAGCGCTGCAACGACTCTCGCCCCACGACTTCGAGCACCTGCACACACCGCGGATCGCGGACGCCGAGGTGGTGGCCCGAGGTCTGGGCGTCTGCCCCGGCGTGGCCACCGGCCGGATAGCGCTGACCGCGGACGACGCGGTCCGCATGGCCGCCGACGGCCCGGTGGTCCTGGTGCGACCGGAAACTTCACCGGAGGACATCCGCGGCCTGGCCGCCGCGACCGGCATCGTGACCGCACGCGGCGGCCCGGCCAGCCACGCCGCCGTGGTGGCGCGCTCGATGGGAAAACCTGCCGTCGTGGGCGTGGCCGACCTGGTGGTCGGCGCCGACGCGGCCACGTTCGGCGCGCGGAAGCTCCGTGCGGGCACGCTGGTCACCCTCGACGGCACCGGCGGCGAGGTGGCGCTGGGCAGCCCGCGCGTCGTCACGGGCGCGGCGGACCCGCGGTTGCGGCGCCTGCTCGACTGGGCGGCCGAGTTCCCGCAGGCGTGAGGTGCCAGTCGCCAGGCTTGCGGTGTTGCTCGAGTGAGTGCCACGCGCAGTCCGAGGCCAACCGGTCGTCACCGCCCAAGGCCCCAGGCGAATGCCAACGACCGATGATGTGTGCGCCTGACGGGCAACGGCGGCTATAAATCCTTGAGTGCCTGATGGTGGGTGCGGCCATCCGGTCGACATCGTAAATATCAGTCAAGCTAATAAGGACGAGTGTCAGATTGTCCAATAGAATAAAATCGATCCTGACGACTCTGGGGCCGGCCGTCGAGAAACGGCCGGCCCCAGAGTCGTTCACTGCCTAGAAAAGGCAGCCCACCACCGAGTCGCCGACGCGCAGCCACCCCTGCGCATCCGACCGGAGCCAGGCCCAGCCGGCGCCAGTCGCACACAACACCAGCGCCCATGGGCCGATCTTCTTGACCGTGAACTTCACGAGCTTCACGATCCAGCTCCACCACGGGTCGGCCACGACCGGATAGGAGACACTGCTGCTCGTGTGCTCGATCACCTGCGTGAGCGTGGTGCCATCCGTCTCGAAGTGCGACGGCACAGCCTTGCCAGTGGCGTCCTTGGCCCATGGTGCCGACACGCTCAGGGTCGGAGCTCCGCCCGCGTCGACGATGACCGCGCCGTCACCGCTCAGCTCGATACGGCCGCCCTGCGGCACATCCACCTTGTACGGGAAGCGCGTTGCCGCGTCCGCGTTGGCGATGGTGGTGAGCATCTGCACGCCGTCGCCGGTCGGCACAACGGCGTTCGCCGCGCCGTTGGTCGATGGGTAGGCGATGGTGCCGTCGGCCAACTTGGTGGCGTCCTTCGCCTCGTCGGCGTTCGGCAGGGAGATGGCGATGTTGACCCCGCTGCGCGCGAGATCGACTCCGTCGGACAGGTCCTTGGGAACGTCGACCGTCACGCCGTTGACCGTGGTGACAGCGGCGGAGTCCGCGTCCGAGTTGGACGGTACTGGTTCAGCCACCAGGCTGTCGTTGCCGGCGTCCGTCCGGTTGATCGCAGATGCGATCTCAGCCGACGTGACAATGTCATCAGCGAAAGCGGATGGGCTGAACCAGACCATCCCCGCCACCAACGAAGCGCCCACGAGCGCACACGAAACACGCCTCACAGAGAGTCCCTCCTGATGAATCGGCAAAGCACACCAAATCGAGTTGGTTCAGCTTTTCGACGGTGTGCTACTGGCGGCGGCCAGTTGCCATGATCGTCCTATCGGGAGGTTGAACTCGGGTGTTACGAAAGCAAGTGTATTTCACTCAAATCTAACTGCGTGTCGATGATTGACCGAGTGGAATAGGGTCGTTCATCCTGTGGGCGTGGCAATTGGTAAAGCGTGCGTAAAATGGAGTGGGTCGCGGTGCCGGCTGAAGTGTGTGGCCGAACGAATTGGTATCGCTGATCCGCTTCAATCGCTCGTTGGGGCTCGGGGAGCCTTTGGTGTTGCCCGTTGTGAGGTGGGGCCGTCAGCCCTCGATGATCGCCGTGAGCGCGTCGGCGAACGGGCCGGGGTCGACGTCCCCGCGCACCGCGAGCTGCTGCGCGTACCCGTTGCACAGCGCCACGAACGCCTCGGCGATCCGCTCCGCCTCGTCCCGCTCCCGGCCGGGCAGCAGCGCGGCGACCGCCTCGCGCAGCTCGTCGAGCTGACGCTGGACGACGGCGGCGAGCGCGGGGGAGACGGCGGCCTCGGCGTAGATCTGGGCGACCAGCCGGGCGTGGTCGTGCTCCCGCGCCGCCGCGCGGACGTGCTCGAGGAACTCGCGGACGGACGCGGCCGTGAGCTCGCCGGGGAGCGTGTTGGTCGTCTGCTCGCAGATGGCGACGACGATCTGGTCCTTGCTCTTGAAGTACCGGTAGATCGCCCCGGTGGACAGCCCGGAGGCCTCGACGAGGTCGGGCATCGAGGTCCGCGCGAACCCGTGGCTCGCGAACCGCGAGCGGGCCGCGTCGATGATCTGCTGCCGGCGCGCGTCGAGGTGCGCCTGGGTGACCTTCGGCATAAAGAATGACCATTCGTTTTTTTGGGGTAACGTCACGACCGTACCCCACCGACGACCTCACGGGAGACTTCGTGCGTTACCAGACCTTCGGACGGCACAGCGGACTGCGGATCTCGGAGTACGTGCTGGGCACGGCCAACTTCGGCTCCGCACCGGCCTCCGCCGGCGCAGAGGGCTCGAAGGCGATCTTCGACGCGTTCGTCGTCGCCGGCGGCACCACGTTCGACGTCTCGAACATCTACCAGAACGGCGAGGCCGAGACGCTCCTCGGCGACCTGCTCGGCCGCGACCGCGACGACTTCGTGGTGATCACCAAGTACAGCGGCACCCGCAGCGCCGAAGCCCGCCAGGGCACCACCGGCAACAGCCGCAGGACGATGGCCCGCTCGGTGGAGGAGAGCCTGCGGCGCCTGAAGACGGACCACGTCGACGTCCTCATGCCCCACTTCCCCGACGGCGTGACCCCGGTGGACGAGATCATGGCGGGCTTCGAGGACCTGATCCGCGCGGGCAAGATCCGCTACGGCGGCCTGTCGAACTTCCCGGCCTGGCGCACCGCTAGTGCCGCCTCCCGGCCGAGCTCCACCGGAACCCGGCCGTTGGTGGGCATCCAGACCGAGTACAGCCTGGCCGAACGCTCCGCCGAGCGGGAGCTGATCCCGATGGCGGAAGCACACGGCCTCGGCGTCGTCCTGTACTCCCCGCTGGCCGGCGGCCTGCTGACCGGCAAGTACCGCCGCAGCGAACAGGGCAGGCTGACCACGAGGGGCATCACCGAGACCGCGGAACGCTCCGCCGTCCTCGACACCGTCCTGACCGTCGCCGACGAGGCGGGAACGGGCCCGGTGCAGGTGGCCCTGGCCTGGCTGCGCCACCGCGCGCGGCGAGCCCGAACCTCGCTGGCCCCCATCGTCGGCCCCCGCACCACCGACCAGCTCCAGGGTTACCTCGACGCACTCGCCGTCGAGCTCGGCGACGACCACTACCGGCTGCTGGACGAGGTGAGCGCCATCCGCCTGGGCACGCCGCACGACGACGTGGCGGGCGCGCTGGCGCACGGCATCGACGGAGACCGCGGCTTGCTCGACCCGCCGCTGGTCCCCGTCATCTGACCGGACCGCCCGTGCGCCTCGACTTCGGTGAGCTGACGTCGGACCCCGTCGTGATGGCGGGCCCGACGCCGGAGTTCAGCAGGCCCGCACGATGACTGAGTGCGCCTTGGGGCTGACGTCGAGGACCTTGACCGTCTTGGCGCCGGCGGGCACGCGCACCACGTAGGTGCCGGGGTAGACCGGGTAGCCGAAGCTGCTGCCCGCGGGTGCGGCCGCGGTGCCCGCGATCATCGCACCGCTGGTGCGGTGGATCGTGGTGGAGACCGCCTTGCCGCAGTTGTTGTTGATGACGATCCTGCCCTTGGTGGCGGCGGTGGCGGTGCCCGCGGTGAGGGCGGACATGACCAGGGCCGCGGTGGCCAGGCCGGTGACAAGGCGCCGGGTGGTGGTCATGCCGCTCCTTCAGGTCTTCGGGTGGGAAGATCCAAAATATCGAGGCGTGCGGTTGGGGCGCAGTCGGTCGAACGACCGACACGGCTACATCACGTCCAACGGCTCTCCGAAACGCTCGAAGAAGACCTCGTACGCCACGGAGAACAGGTTGTCCGGTGCGCCCACGTCCACGTGGGACGGCATCAGGCGGGGGTTCCCGAGCACCTGTTCGTAGGTGGCGCAGCCCTGGCTGACGACCCAGTTCGCGATGTCCTCGACGCCGTCCTCCGACTCGTCCGCGTCGACGTGAGCCGTGTACGGCTCGTCCTGCAGTTCGGTGGCGAGCTCCACGAAGATGTCCTGGAACCGGTGGATCTCCGCGCGGTCGAGCCGGGCGAGTGCGGCGCGCAGTCGGTCCCGGCTCCGGCCGGCCTGCCGCACCACGTCCCAGAACCAGGTGAGCTCGTCCGCTCCGATGCCGTTGTCCGGATGCATCTCGTCACCTCTCGGAAACCTTGCCGGAGACCGAAGTCTCCGGCAAGGCACCGGGTCTCGTGACAGGGGGCGTTACCGCGCGTTTCCCGCGCGCAGCCAGGCGATGTAGTCGGCGGCGGCCGCGGCGGTGTCGTACTCGGGCTCGAACCCGGTGTCCTCGCGCAGGCGCGTGATGTCGAGCCAGCGCACCTGGCTTTCCCCGGCCGAGGGGAGCTCGTACCGGAAGTCGGGTTCGACGGAGGTGATTGCCGCGATGACGTCGGTGTTGCTCGTGGCGTGACCGGAGGCGATGTTGTACGTCGAGTGGTTCAGCTTGTCGGCCAGCTGCAGCAGCGCGAGCGCGCGGCCGGTGTCCTTGACGTAGAGCAGGTCGAGGGCGTCCTCGGCGTGCGGCGGCGCGAGGAGACCGGACAGGTCGGGCTCGGTGCGCAGGGCCGCGGCCTGGGCCAGGGACGGGGCGGCGAAGAACGGGTCGGGCAGGTGGCCGCCGGGGCCCCAGGTGCCGGAGATGCGCGCGTTGACGACGTCCACGTCGGTCACGTCCGAGAGGTGGCCGGCGAGGAGCTCGGTGACCTTCTTGAACGTCGGGATGGGGTGGGACTTCCCGATGGAGATCGGCACGTCCTCGGTCAGCGCGCCTTCCGAGTCGAAGCCGTAGACGCCGATGGTGCTCGCGGTCACGACACGGCGCACACCCCACTTCTGCGCGGCGCGGACGATGTTGAGGAACGCGTTCAGCGCTTCCGCCGTGGCCTCGATCGGGTCGTTGTCGGTCACCGGCCACGGCAGGGCGACGGCGAGGTGGACGATCCCGGTGATCGGGTACTGCTCGCCCACGGCGAGCAGGGCGTCGAGGTCGGCGACGTCGGCCTGGGCCACGTGGACGGGCAGGTCGGCCAGGTGCGCGGGGACCTGCGGGGTGCGGCGCTGGAGCAGCACGCACTCCTGCCCGGCGTCGGTGAGGGCGCGGACGGTGTGGGAGCCGATGAAGCCGAGTCCTCCGGTGACGAGGATCATGATCGCGCCTTTCGCAGTGTGTCTGATCGTCAGTAGTGCTGACGATCAGGTTAGGCCTAAGATGGCGGTCGTGTCCAGTGAGCTGAGCAACACCGCCGACCCGCACGAGGTTCTGGGGTACCTCTTCAAACACGCGACCCAGAAGCTGACGGCGCTGACGGACGCCGCGCTGGAGCCGTTGGGGATCGACAGCAAGGACTTCGGCGCGCTGCGGGTCCTGGCCCACGGGGAACCGGCGTCGCAGCTGCAGGTGGCGCAGACGCTCGGCATCGACCGCACCACGATGGTGGCGTTGCTGGACGTCCTCGAGCGCAAGGGCGTCGTGACGCGGCGACCGGACCCCGCGGACCGGCGCAGGAACGTCGTCGAGCTCACCGAGCAGGGGGCGCGGACCTTCGACCGGGCGCAAGAGGCGTACGCGCGAGCCGAAAGCGCGTTCCTGGCCGGGATCAGTCCGAAAGCGACGGACCAGCTCCGCCGGACGCTGCGCACCCTGCTGGAGGACTGACCCGGTACGAGTGGCCGACTGTCCGGAAAGAATGGCCACCTGACCGGGTTCGCATCCGCCGGTCAGGGATTTCCCCTACCTCCATGGACTACCGGAGGCTCAGACCACGGGTCGATGTGCGCACCACGTCTGTTCCGGTGGACTGGACCCACGTTCCGGGTTTTCGTGGGGAGACTTCATGTCCTTCTTGACCGACGCGCTCGAAGGGCTGGCCGGCCTGCCGCAGCCCGCCCTGCTGGCGGCGACGGGTGCGCTGACGCTGGCGGAGTGCACGCTCGGGGTGGGGTTCCTCGCGCCGGGGGAGACGGCCCTGCTGCTGGCCTCGACGACGGTCACGAGCGTCCCCCGGTTCCTGGTCATGTGGCTCGTGGTCACGGTGTGCGCGGTCGCCGGCGACAGCATCGGTTACTTCCTCGGCCGGCGTTTCGGTGACCGCCTGCGCGACAGCAGGATGATCCGCAAGATGGGGCAGCAGCACTGGGACAACGCGGGCGAGCTGCTGCGGCGGCGCGGCGCGTGGGCGGTGTTCGTGGCCAGGTTCATGCCGGTCGTGCGGACCCTCGTGCCGGCGTCGGCGGGCGCGTCGAAGCTGGAGTACCGCCGGTTCCTGCCCGCCTCCATCGCCGGAGCGGCCTGCTGGTCGGCGCTGCACATCGGCATCGGCTCGGCCGCAGGCGCCTCGGCGAAGTACGTCGAGTCCGTCTTCAACGGGGCGATGTGGGTCGTGCTGGGCGTCGCGGCGGTGGTCGGCGCGATCGTCGTGCTGCGCCGCCGCAAGCAGGCCAAGACCGCCGACGACAGGCAGTTGGAGGAAGTGGCCTGAACGCCGCCACCGCGGGTAGTCCCGCATGCGACGCTGAAACCGTGGTCCGGTCTTCTCGGAAAGGTGAGATGTGAGTCTGCAGAACCTGCAAGCCCTGCACGTGCACCAGAAGGTCACGTTCATGGTCAACCGCTACGAGGTCTTCGCCGACGACAACGGCCGGCCGGGGCAGCTGGTCGGCTTCGCGGAGCAGAAGCGGTTGAAGATCAAGGAAAGGATCACGATCTACACCGACTCGTCGAAGAACGCGGTGCTGTTCGAGTTCAACGCCCGCAAGGTGCTCGACCTGGGCAGCGGCTACGACGTCACCGACGCGAACGGGCGGCCGATCGGCCTGTTCCGCAAGGACTTCGCCAAGTCCCTGCTGCGCTCGACGTGGCACGTCGAGCAGCCGGGCTGGGGCACGGCGACGGGCGCCGAGCGCAACAGGTTCCTGGCGGGCTTCCGCCGGCTGTGGCAGTGGATCCCGGTCGTCGGCGACGCGCCGTTCCCCATGCGGTACCACTTCGACTTCGTGGCGGAGAACGGTACTCCGGTGTTCAGCGTCGACAAGAAGACCTGGCTGCGCGACCACTACCTGGTCGTCGTGCGCGATCCGGGTGTCGACCGCCGGCTCGTGATCGCCCAGGCCGTGGCTCTGGACGCGCTGCAGTCGCGCTAGGCACACCGGGCCTGAGCACCGTTTTAACGGTCGTCTCAGGTCCGCTCGGTAGGAAAAGGGGCGTCGCCGGCTCCACGCGGAACGGCGGCTGGACCGTTCACGCGCCCCGAAAGGCAGTCGCTCATGATCTCCGTGCTCGTGGTGGACGCCCAGCCGCTGCAACGCTTCGGGTATCGCGTGCTGCTGGAGGGCACCCCCGACACCGAGGTCGTCGGCGAGGCCCGCAACGGCGCCGAGGCCGTCCGGCGGACCACCGAGCTGCGTCCCGACGTGGTGCTGATGGACACCCGCACGCCGGGTGTCGACGGGGTCGAGGCCACCCGGCGCATCGTCGCCGCCGGCGGGCGGTCGCGGGTCCTCGTGCTGACGACGTCCGACGTGGACCGGCAGGCGTTCGCCGTGCTGCGGGCCGGGGCAAGCGGTTTCCTGCTCGAGGACACCCGCCCGGAGGAGCTGCTCGCCGGCATCCGGGCCGTCGCCGCCGGGGACGCGGTCATCGCGCCCGCGCTGACCCGGCGGCTGCTCGACACGGTCGCCGACCGGCTCGACGACCTCTGCGGATCCGCGTGGGACGACCCCCGGCTGGCCTCGCTGACCGGCCGCGAGCGCGAGGTGCTCGTCGCGGTCGGCCACGGCCTCACCAACGGTGAGATCGCGCGTCGGTTCACGCTCTCGGAGTCCACGGTGAAGACCCACGTCGGGCGGGTCCTCGCCAAGATCGGCGCACGGGACCGGATCCAGGCCGTCATCCTCGCCTGCGAACTGAGGCTCACCCGGCAGGTCCGCCGAAGCTCCGAAGATCAGGCGAGTACCACCTGACCCTCGACGACCTTGACCGGGATCTTGACCAGCGGTGCGGGTGCCGGCCCTCCGGTCACCCGTCCGTTCTCGTCGTAGGTGGCGCCGTGGCAGGGACACCGGAACCCCGGACCGACGTACGAGACCGGGCAACCCTGATGGGTGCAGGCGGCGTTGTACGCCAGGAAGGTGTCCGGTGCCGGCCGCAGCAGGTGGGCGGGCTTGCCGTCCGGTGTGGTGAAGCTCTTCGACGAACCGACCGCGACGTCGTCGACGGCAGCGATCACCGGGCCGTGGCTCACCGGCTCTGCGGGCGGAGCGGATGGGCGCCGGGACAGCGCCAGCACGCTGCCCGCGGACACTCCGACGGCGGCCACCGCCCCCGCGATCACACCGTTGCGCAGCAAGGTGCGCCGCCCGACGCCGTCCTGTGCCTTGCCGTGCAGCCGGGTGCCCAGCGACCACGCCCCGGCGTCGCCCGTGATCAGCAAAGGCGTCCAGGCGAAGAGGAACACGATGTCGGCCCCGAGGTAGTACGGCCGGGTCGTCCAGCTCACCGCCAGGAAGAAGCTGAGGGAGAGCAGGACGCCGCCGAGCGCGGCGAGCCGGGTGAACAGCCCGAGCAGGGTGGCGAGTCCGACCGCGACCTCCCCGAAGGCGATCGCCAGCCCGGCGACGGTCGCGTGGTCGGCGGCCAGCGACACCAGCGGGCCGATCGGGGAGGTCGCGGCGGCGTTCACCATCTGCGCGTGGACACCGAGTGGAGAGCTGCCGTCCAGGAACTGCGTGTCGAGGAGCTTCGAGACACCGGCGTAGACGAACGTGCCACCGAGAAACGCGCGCAGCGGCAGTAGTGCGTGGTCGTCCCTCACGTCAGGACTTGCGAGGTGAGACGGTCATGATGCCCGTGCACATCTCGTCGCTGGTGCCGTCGCCCCACACCACGTAGCGCGGCGGAAGCTTGCTCAGCTGCGGCAGCTGTTTGCGCAGCTTCGCGTCGTGCGTGCACGTCACCCGCAGCTTGTCTCCTGGGTTGACGTCCACCGGTGACGGCAGCTTCAGCAGCCGCTGGTTGTCGAAGTCGAACTGCGGCACGTCCAGGACGACCTTGGCGTTCGGCGTGCCGGGGTTGAGCTCGACCTTGATGGACCGCCCGAGCAGGTGCATGTGCCCGAACCCGGCGAACAGCGTCATCGGCTCATCCACCTCGTGATCACAGGTCTGGGTGTCACCGGGCTTCGGCGCACCGCCCTGGTTGCACTCCTGCACCTGGCGGTCCGCCATCCCGCCGGTGTCCTCCCCGAACCGCTTCGTCACGTCCGCGATCGAGGCCGCCCGGTCGCAGAGCGGACCCGACTCGTCGGCGGCGCAGGGCAGGTCGGTCGGCGCGGAGAGCGGCGACGTGTCGAGCTCCCTGGTCTGCGGGGAGCCGTCCGTCAGCCGCAGCCGCACCGCCGAGCGGTCCGACCCGGCCGGCTTGCCGTCGCTTGCGAGCAGGTTGTAGTGCATCTGGAGGACGATCAGGCTGCCCGGCTCCAGCTTGAAGCCGACGTCCTCGGTGAACAGCGTCTCCGAGGCACCGGGCGCCCAGGTGTCCACCCACGTCGCGTCCCCCTCTTCCACTTCGGCACCGGCCACACCGGTCCCGCCGAAGCACTGCCAGCCGAGCCCGGGGGTCTTCGCGTCATGCGCGCGCACCGCGGCAGCGCCGCCCGGCGGCACCGCGTACACGATGGCGTGGTGCGCGAGGGCGACGTTCTCCGGCGTGACCTGGGTCCCCGTCACGAACGCCGTCCTGGTCAGGCCCGGATCGATCACCTGGCACCGGTACTCGTCCGTGCCGCCGCCCTCCGGCGGTGCCGGCGTGTAGGCCTCGGCCATCTTCAGGTCGACGAACCGCTCTCCGGCGCGCAGCGGCTGCGTCGGAGCGGGAGGCTGGTTGCCGTGCGCGTTGTGCGGGCCGGGCGGGACGGGAGCCGCACCGGTGCCGGTGCTCGATCCGCAGGCGACGACGGTGAACGCCGTCGCCAGCGCCACGGTGGCCGTCCCGATCTTCCACAGTGGACTGTCAGGTTTCCTCATGGCCTGAACGCTAGGGCCGGTTCCGTTCCGTTTCGTCGTACCGCGGTCGTCATCTTCGTGAGAGAGGCGGTACGCCGGTACTACGCCGAGGCGTCCTCTTAGGACCAATGGTCGGCCTGAGCACCGCTTTAACGGTCCTTTCAGATTCGCTCGGTAGGAATTCGTCGCCAGACAGGCGAAGGACCACTTGTTCAGGAGGCTCGTGAATGGCAGTCAACACAGCGCTGTCCGGGAAGGCGCCGTCAGGCCGATGGGTGCCCTGGTTGGTGATCGGCCTGTGGCTGGTGCTGACGGTCGTCATGGCGCCGTTGAGCGGAAAGCTGAGCTCCGTCACCACCGACAAGGCCGCGGACACCCTGCCGGCCGGCGCCGAGTCCACCAAGGTCGCCGTGCTGGAGGACAGTCTTCCCGGCGGGAACGACAACACGTTCGTCTTCGTGTATCACCGTGACAACGGCATGACTGACGCCGACCGCGCGACGGTCCAGCGCCACTACGACGCCCTCGCCAAGAAGTACCCGCCCAAGGCGGTGACTCCGGCCGGCGAGGACGACGAGGGCCCGCAGACGAGACCTTCCAGCGACGGCAAGGCGATGATGTTCACCTTCGACGTGAGCGCGACCTACGGCGCACCGGAGACCCTCGTCGGCCCGTTGCGCGACGCCGCGAAGGACCGCCCCGCCGGCCTGGCGCTCGACGTGACCGGCCCGGCCGCGGTCGAGGGAGACATGGACGCCGTCTTCGACGGCATCGACCTGCAGGTCCTGCTCACCACCCTCGTCGTCGTCACGCTCCTGCTCATCATCACCTACCGCAGCCCGGTGCTGTGGCTCGTCCCGCTGGTGGCGGTGGGCGCGGCCGCACTGACGTCGATGGCCACCGTCTACCTGCTCGTCCAGGGCTTCGGCATCGTGGTCAACGACCAGAACTCTGCGCTGCTGACGATCCTGGTGTTCGGCGTCGGCACGGACTACGCGCTGCTGCTCATCGCTCGATACCGGGAAGCGTTGCACCACCACGAGAACGTCCGGGTCGCGATGCTCCACGCACTGCGCGGCGCGGCACCGGCCATCGTCGCGTCCGCGGCCACCGTGGTGGCGGGCCTGCTCTGCCTGCTCGTCGCGGACCTCAACAGCACCAGCGGCCTGGGCCCGATCGGCGCGGCCGGCATCCTGTGCGCGCTGGTGGCCATGCTGACGCTGTTCCCGGCGTTGCTGGTGGTGCTCGGCAGGCGGGTGTTCTGGCCGGCCGTTCCGCGGATCGGCGCGGCCGTGCAGGAGAAGCCGGGACTGTGGGTGCGCCTCGGCGCCGCCATCAGCCGCCGCCGGTGGCTGGCGACGCTCGGCTCGCTCGCGGTGCTGGGCGTGTTCGCCCTCGGGCTGACAGGCAACACCGGCGCACTGCGCGAGCAGGACCAGTTCGTGTCCGCGCCGGAGTCGGTCACCGGCTTCACCGTGCTGCGCCAGCACTTCCCGGAGCTCGGCGGCCAGCCGATGACGGTCTTCACGCGGCCGGCGCAACAGGAGCGGGTGCTCGACGTCGTCAAGGGCGTCCAGGGTGTGGCAGTGGCCGTTCCGGGGGAGACCCGCGGTGGCTGGGCCGACATCTCGGTGTTCCCGAAGGACGCGCCGGACACCGCTGCGGAGTACGACACGATCAAGCGGGTGCGCACCGCCGTGCACGCGGTGACCGGGGCGGAGGCGATCGTCGGCGGACCCAGCGCGGAGCACCTCGACACCGAGGAGACCACCAGCCGCGACGAGAAGCTGGTGATCCCGCTGGTGCTCGTCGTCGTCCTGATCGTCCTCGCGCTGCTGCTGCGCGCCGTGGTGGCCCCGCTGGTCCTGATGGCCACCGTGGTCGTCTCGTTCGCGGCGGCCTTCGGCGGCAGCGTGTTCGTCTTCGACACGGTCCTCGGGTTCAAGGGCGTCGACTACTCGGTGCCGCTGCTGGCGTTCCTGTTCCTGGTGGCGCTCGGCGTCGACTACAACATCTTCCTGGCCAGCCGGGCCCGGGAGGAGGCAGTGCGCCTGGGCACCCGGCAGGGCATGCTCAAGGCCCTGTCCGCCACCGGTGGTGTGATCACCTCGGCGGGCCTGGTCCTCGCGGCCACGTTCGGTGTCCTCGTCTCGCTCCCGCTGGTGATGCTGATCGAGGTCGGGTTCCTGGTCGCCTTCGGCGTGCTGCTCGACGCCCTGCTGGTGCGGTCGGTCCTGGTGCCCGCCCTCACCCTGCTGATCGGCCGGCGGATGTGGTGGCCCAGCAGGTTGTCCCGGCCGGGGGACGAGCTGCCGACAGTGCAACAGCCGCTCGTCGCCGACGAGGAGCCCGCTCTGCAACGGTGACTGCGGACGAAGATCCGGGCCGAGGACTCAGTCCCCGGCCCGGATCTTCGTCACGGGCCCGGCGGCCGGAGCTGCCGGGAGTTCGACCCGCAGCAGCGCGCCACCGCGGGAGGAACGGGCGACGCCGGCCCGGCCGCCGTGGGCGTCGACGACCCGCTGCACGATCGACAGCCCCAGACCGGATCCCGGCAACGCCCGTGCGCTGTCGGCGCGGTAGAAGCGGTCGAACACCCGCGGCACGTCGGCGGCGTCGATGCCCGGCCCGGCGTCGTCGACCTCCAGCACCGCCGACGCGCCCCGAGCGCGGAGCCGGACCTGGATCGGCTGGTCCGCGGGGGACCACTTGCCGGCGTTGTCGACGAGGTTGAGCACGGCCCGCTGGAGCGCGGCGGGACGCCCGCTCACCCACACCGAGTCCACGTCGAGCGCGACCTCGACGTCGGGTGCGCGGGAGCTCGCCCTGGTCGCGGCGGCCACCACCACGTCGGCGAGGTCGAGCAGTTCGGTGTTCTCGTCGGTGACGTCACCGCGCGCCAGGTCGGTCAGCTCGGCGGCGAGGGTGCTCAGCTCGGCCACCTGGGCACCGAGGTCGGTGAGCAGCCGGGTCCGGCTCGCCGAGGGCAGTGCGCTGTCCAGGGTGCCGCGCCGGTCGAGCTTGATCAGCAGCTCGATGTTGAGGCGCAGGCTGGTGAGCGGGGTCTTGAGCTCGTGGGCGGCGTCCTCGGCGAGCAGCCGCTGGGCCAGCCGGGAGTCCCGCAGCGCGGCGAGCATGTCGTTGATCGCCTGGATGAGCTGCCGGATCTCCCCGCCGCCCTCGTCCGGGATGCCGGCGTCGAGGTCGCGGGTCTGCGCGACCCGGACCGCGGCGGCGGTCAGCCGGTCGATCGGCGCCAGCCCGGTCCGTGCCACGGCCCGCCCGACGAAGGCGCCGCAGACGACGCAGAGCAGCCCGATCAGCAGCATGCCGAACCCGAACTCGTTGATCGGCGTGTCGTCGGCGGCGCGGGCCACCTGGACCGCACCGCCGCCCGCCCGCAGCGTGTAGACGAGGTAGCCGTCGTCGTCGCTGTCGCGCGACTCCATCAGGTCGGCCGACGCGCCCTGGGCCACGCGCCCAGCTTGCTCGCTGACCGGGGGCAGCGCGGGCTGGCCGTCCGGCGTCCGGACCGAGCCGTCGGGCAGGACGACCCGCACCAGCCGGCCGGATCCGGGATACGGCGGCAGCTCGACCCGCGCCAGACCGGCGCGCTCCGCGTTCGCCGCCAGGAAGCGGGAGTCGGCGCGCAGCTGCTCCTCCACGGTGGTGCGCAGCTCCCCGTCCAGCAGCTCGCTGGCCACCTGGAAGGCCAGGAACACGCTGGCCGCGATGGCCGTCGCCGCGATCACCGTCAGCCGGGTCCGCAGGGACTGCCGACGCCACCACCGGGGCAACCGCCTGCTCACGGAGGGGTCTCCCGCACCGTGTACCCGAGGCCGCGCCGTGTGTGGATCAACCGCGGCTCGCCCCCGGCCTCCATCTTGCGGCGCAGGTAGCTCACGTACACCTGGAGGTTGTTGGAGGTGACGCTCATGTCGAAGCCCCAGATCGCCTCGAACAGCTCACCCCGGGTCAGCACCCTGGTCGCGTTGCGCACGAGGACCTCCAGCAGGAAGAACTCGGTCCGCGTCAGGTGGAGCGGCCGCTCGCCCCGCCACGCCTCGAACCTGTCGGGATCGACCCGCAGGTCGGCGAACGCCAGGACCGGCGACTCGTCGTCACCCGGCACCCGGCGGCGCAGCAGGGCCCGGACCCTGGCCAGCAGCTCCTCGGTGGCGAACGGCTTGGGCAGGTAGTCGTCGGCGCCCGCGTCCAGCCCCGCGACCCGGTCGGACACCTGGTCGCGGGCGGTCAGCATCAGCACCGGCAGGTCCCGGCCCGCCGCCCGCAACCGTCGGCAGGTCTCCACCCCGCCGAGGCGGGGCATCATCACGTCGAGGATCAGCAGATCCGGCGCGTCGTCACCGATCCCGTCGAGCACGGCGAGCCCGTTGGCGACGGTGCTGGTGTCGTACCCCTCGACCTGCAACACCCGTTCCAGGGACTCGCGGATGGCCGCCTCGTCGTCCGCGATCATGATCCGCACGCCGGTCCGTCCCCCTCCGGTCGATGGTTTTGCCGCACATCGTCCCGGATGAACCTGAGGGCAACGTTAGAGCGTCACCACCCGGCCTCACCCGCGCGCCCGTCCGGCACACCGCTACGGGCGGGTGGCGTCGGTTCCGGCTCTCCCAGGCCGGGACGACACCTGGTGATCAGGCGGCCCCGTGCCGCTACAGTGGGTGTGCAGCTGGTTCGGCCTCCGTGAGCACGATGGCGGTGGCCGAGGCAAGAGGGAACCCGGTGAGAGTCCGGGACTGCCCCGCAGCGGTGAGTGGGAACGACCGCCATCAGCCTCTTCGAGAGGCGAGCACTGAGCCCGAGCCGGGTTTGGGAAGCGATGGCCAGTAGGAACCCGGCGTGAGCCGGACCGCCCACGAGTCCGAAGACCTGCCCGCTGTGCATCCACGACCGTGGGTGCAGGCCGAGACCTCGCGGGTGGGTCGTTGGCGGTTCACGGCCGGGCATCGGTCGTGGGTTGTCACGCGCTCGTTCCGCAGGTCCACGTGGACTCGCGAAGGAGAGCCCCGTGACCCAGACCGTTCCGACCAGCCGCGCGACCGTGTACGGCTATCCGCGCCAGGGTGCGCAACGACAGCTGAAGAAGGCGATCGAGTCGTACTGGGCCGGTCGTGGCGACGCCGATGCCCTGCTCGGCACGGCTCGCGAGCTGCGGCAGCAGAGTCTCGCGGAGCTGCGCGCGGCCGGTGTCGACGAGGTGCCGAGCAACTACTTCTCGTTCTACGACCACGTGCTGGACACGGCCTGGATGCTCGGTGCGGTTCCCGAGCGCCACCTCGCCGCTGTGCCGGACACGACGACTCCCGCGGGTCAGCTCGACCGCTACTTCGCGATGGCGCGCGGCACGGCCGACGCCGCGCCGCTGGAGATGACGAAGTGGTTCGACACGAACTACCACTACCTCGTGCCCGAACTCGGGCCGGACACCCGCTTCACCCTGGACGCGACCAAGCCCCTCACCGAGTTCGCCGAGGCGAAGGCCGAGGGCGTCACCACCCGTCCGGTGCTCGTCGGCCCGGTCACGTTCCTGTTGCTGGCCAAGGACACGACGGGCACGGATGGGTTCCAGCCCCTCGACCTGCTGGATCGGATCGTGCCGCTGTACGTGGACCTGCTGCGTCAGCTGCGCGAGGCCGGTGCGGAGTGGGTCCAGCTCGACGAGCCCGTCCTCGTGACCGACCAGCCGGCGGACGTGCTGGCCAGGGTCGCCGAGACCTACGCGGTGCTGGCCGCGGAGCAGGTGCGGCCGAAGATCTTCGTCGCGTCGTACTTCGACCGGCTCGGCGACGCGTTGCCGGTGCTGGCCGCCGCGCCGGTCGAAGGTCTGGCGGTCGACTTCACCGGCAACGCCGCCGCGAACCTCGACGCGCTCGCGGCCGTGGGCGGGATCCCGGACAAGCGGCTGGTCGCCGGTGTCGTCAACGGCCGCAACATCTGGGCCGCCGACCTCGCGGCCGCGCTGAGCACCCTCGGCACCCTGCTGGGGCTCGCCGGGACCGTGGACGTCGCCGCGTCCTGCTCGCTGTTGCACGTGCCGCTCGACGTGACGCTGGAGGCCGGCCTCGACTCCGAGATCGCCGGCTGGCTGGCGTTCGCCCGGCAGAAGCTCGACGAGATCGTCACGTTGCGCCGCGGGCTGACCGCGGGACGGTCCGCGATCGCCACCGTGGTGCACGTCAACAAGACCCGGCTCGCCTCGCGTGCCTCCTCCCCGGTCGTGAAGGTGCCCGCAGTGCGGGAACGGGTCGCCGCCGTCACCGAGTCGGACCTGCACCGGGCGAGCACGTACGGCGTGCGGAGCAAGACCCAGCGGGAGCGGTTGAACCTGCCCGAGCTGCCCACGACCACGATCGGGTCGTTCCCGCAGACGCAGGAACTGCGCAAGGCCCGCGCGGCACTGCGGGCGGGCGACCTCGGCCAGGACGCCTACCTGGAGGCGATGCGCGCGGAGATCCGTTCCGTCATCGCCGAACAGGAGAAGATCGGTTTGGACGTGCTGGTGCACGGCGAGCCCGAACGCAACGACATGGTGCAGTACTTCGGTGAGCAGCTCACGGGATTCCTTGCCACGCAACACGGTTGGGTGCAGTCCTACGGCACGCGCTACGTGCGGCCGCCGCTGATCGTCGGCGACGTGGCCCGCCTGGCGCCGATGACCGTGGAGTGGTCCACGTACGCGCAGAGCCGGACCGAGCGTCCGGTCAAGGGAATGCTGACCGGTCCGGTGACGATGCTGGCGTGGTCGTTCGTCCGCGACGACCAGCCGGAGGGTGACACCGCACGGCAGGTCGCGCTCGCGTTGCGCGACGAGGTGGCGGACCTCGAGGCGGCGGGCATCTCCGTGATCCAGGTCGACGAGCCGGCGCTGCGGGAGACCCTGCCGCTGCGCACCGCCGACCGAGCCGTGTACCTGGACTGGGCGGTCACGTCGTTCCAGCTCTCGACGGCGGGCGTCCGCGACGACACGCAGATCCACACGCACATGTGCTACGCCGAGTTCGGGGACGTCTTGCAGGCCATTGTGGACATGGACGCCGACGTGATCAGCCTGGAAGCGGCGCGGTCGAACATGGCCATCGTCGACGGCCTCGCCCAAGCCGGGTATCCGAACGAGGCAGGCCCTGGCGTGTGGGACATCCACTCGCCACGCGTCCCGTCCGTCGAGGAGATCGCCGGCCACCTGCGCGTGGCGACCGCGGCCTTCCCGGCGGAGCGCTTGTGGGTCAACCCGGACTGCGGCCTCAAGACCCGCGGTTACCCGGAGGTGCGGGCCACCTTGAGCAACCTGGTCGCGGCCACCCGGCAGCTGAGGGCCCGCGCGTGACGAGTGGGCAGATTTCCCCGCGGCGTGCGCTCACCGCGCACGCCGCGGGCTCCGCGCGCCTCAGCACGGTCCGGGAGCGCCCGGCCGCCGACGGGCCGGTGCTGTCGCTGGAGTCGCTGAGACCGGGGTTCGTGTCCGTCACCTACGGCGCGGGCGGGTCGACCCGCGACAACACGATCGCGGTGGCGGCACGGATCGCCGACGACACCACGATGCTGCCGGTGGTCCACCTGACCGCGGTCGGCCACTCGGTGCGCGATCTGCGGGCGTTCGTCGGGGCGCTGGCCGACGCGGGAATCGTCAACGTGCTGGCGTTGCGGGGAGATCCGCCCGGTGATGTCGCCGGCGAGTGGGTCCGCCACCCGGAAGGTGTCGAGTACGCGAGCGAGCTGGTGACACTGCTGCGTGAGCACGGCGACTTCTGCGTCGGGGTGGCGGCGTTCCCGCATCGGCATCCTCGCTCGGCGAGCGTCGAGGAGGACTCGGCGCACTTCGTGGCGAAGTGCCGGGCGGGAGCGGACTACGCGATCACGCAGATGTTCTTCGACGCGGACGACTACCTGAGGCTTCGAGATCGGGTGGCGGCCGCGGGCTGTGCCACACCGATCATCCCGTCGCTGATGCCGGTCACGACCATGAGGACCATCGCGCGGTCGGAGCAGTTGTCCGGAGCACCGTTCCCGCCGCACCTGGCGGAGCGGTTCGCCGCCATCGCGGACGATCCCGCGGCCGTGCGGTCGCTCGGCGTCGAACAGGCGATCCTGCTCGGGCGACGGCTGTTGTCCGAAGGAGTACCAGGCCTGCACTTCGTCACGTTCAACTTCGCCCGAGCCACCTCCGAGGTGGTCGCAGAACTTCCGATCCTTTCCTGATGTCCCCGAAACCACGCCGCATTCGTGGACGGTCCGGAGACGCTCTGGTCGGGTCACCACGCGATGCGCCAGAACCGTGACGTGGTGACGGGGGTGGCCTCTTGCGGCCACCCCCGTCACCTGCAAGCCCCCCGTGCAGCGAACGGGAACGGTTCCCGTCCGCTCAGCGCACGGCGACCAGCACGTGGTCGTCGCCGTACTGCCAGACGACCCCGACGTCGCTGAACCCGGCCCGCAGCAGTGCTTCCTCGTGCCAGCGCACGCTGAGGTCGTTGCCGTAGCCGCCCGCCTTGGTGGTCAGCTCCTCCTCGGTGAACAACTCGCGCAGCCCGGCATCGGAGCGGGCCTCGTCCCACCAGGCGCGCCAGTCCTCGTTCGCGAGCACACCCGCTCGTTCAGCGTGGCGGTCGCGCACGAACTCGGCCAGCTCCCGCAGCACCGGCTGCTCGAAGTGCAGGTGGTCGCCGTTGACCAGCACCCCACCGGGACGGATCACCTCGGCCAGGTCCGCGTAGACGCCGCGCAGACGGTCGGGTTCGAGCCAGTGCAACGCGGTGGTCGACACCGCGGCGTCCCACTGGCGGGCGGTGCCCACGTGCGCGGTCCAGCCGGGCTCGGCGAGGTCGGCCAGGACGTAGTCGACGGGCGCCTCCGCCGGCCGGGTGTGGCGGGCGAGGCCGAGGAGGAACGGGTGCACGTCGACGCCGACGATCGTCGCGTGGGGAACCCTCGCGTGCAGCCTCGTCGACAACGAGCCCGGGCCGCAGCCGAGGTCCACGACCAACGCCGCGTCGACCTGCGCGCACACGTGTTCGACGACGTCGCCGATCACCTGGAAGCGTTCCTCGCGTCCGGCGATGTAGTGCTCCTGCTGGCGGTCCCACCGCTCGACCCACGCCGTCGCGACCGCTTTGTGGTCAGCCATGCCCGATCTCCTCTGGTTCGTGTGCCGACATGCCGAGTTCGGCGGCCTCGACGAGCGCCGCGGTGACGGGGGAACCGGGAGAGACGAGCAGCTCGCCCGGCGGACCGCTGTCGGCGACGCACCCGGACTCGAGCACGACGAGGTGGTCCGCCTCGGCGCACACCGCCCGGAGGTCGTGGCTGATCAGCACCACGGCGGTGCGGTGATCCCGGCGAAGCCGGGTGAGCAGGTCAAGCACACTGCGGGCCGAATCCGCGTCGAGCGCGGTGGTGACCTCGTCGCACACCAGCACGTCGGGACGCGCGAGCAGCGCTCGAACCAGGGCAGCGCGCTGCAGCTCACCGCCCGACATGCGCGCCGGCGGCCGGCTCGCCGTCTGCTCGTCCACGCCCAGCTCGGCCAGGAGGTCGACGGCCTCGGCGCGGGCGTCCGCAGTGCTCAGGCCGCGCAACCGGACAGCGGTGCGGGCCACCTCGCCGAGCACCGGACGACCTTCCTCGAACGAACCCCGGACTTCCTGCCACACGTACTGCACACGGCGTTTGTCCTCGATGGAACGGCGGCGGAGCACCGGTAGCGGGCGACCGTCAAGCCGCACGTCACCGAGCACCCGGTCGTGCAGACCGGCGAGACATCGCGCCAGAGTGGTCTTGCCGCTCCCGGAGGCTCCGACGAGCCCCAGGCACCGTCCGGGAGCGAGGGCGAACGACACGTCGTGCAGCACGGAAACCGACCGTCCGGCGGTGCGGTGCGTCGCGCCCAGCCCGACGACCTCCAGGACGGGACCAGCCCCGGGTTCGCGGGCCGGCGAGGGAACGGCGATCGGCTCCGGGCGCGTGACCGTGACGGCCTTGACGCGTCCGGCTCGCAGGGCGACGACGTTGTCGGCCAAGGCGGAGACGACCGGCAGGTCGTGGGTCAGCAGCAGGATCGCGAGCCCTGTGCGGGCGAGCTCCGCCAGTTGTTCCACGACGTGCAGCTTCGTGACGGTGTCCAGACCGGTGGTGGGCTCGTCGAGCACGAGCACCCGCGGCCGGCAGACGAGCGCCTCGGCCAGTGCGATCCGCTGGCGTTGCCCTCCGGAGAACTGGTGCGGGAACCGGCGCCGCAACGCCCGGTCGTCTTCGAGCCCGGCGGTGCGCAGCGCGTCGCCGACCGCGTCCTGGTCACCGGTGTGCAGGCGGGCGAGCTCGCCGAGGACGGAGCCGATCCGCCGGGCCGGGTTGAGCGCGGCCCCAGGGTGCTGGGGCAGGTAGGCGACCGAGCGTCCCCGGATCCGGTGGGCATGTGGCTGCACGCCCTGCACGCCGATGACGAGCTGGCCGTCGAACGTGACGCGGCCGCTCAGCTCGACACCGTGCCGGTGCTCGCCGAGCAGTGCCAGTGCGGCGGTGGTCTTGCCGCTGCCGGACGGCCCCACCAGCGCCGTCACCTCGCCCGCGGTCAGCCGGAACGACACGTCGTCGAGCAGCAGACGGGTTCCCGCTCGGGCGGTGAGGTCGGCGACCTCGACCAGCGGCGTCATGAGGGCACCTCCTTCGACGTCATGGCCCTGTCCCCGAGCAGGTTCATGCCGACCGTGAAGCACACGACCACCAACGCGGGCGCGAGCACCGACCACGGTTGCAACAGCAGGGCGTTGCGGTTGCGGGCGACCGAGACCGCCCAGTCGGCCGAGGTGGGGTCGGCTCCGAGCCCGAGGAAGTTCACCGCCGCGATCAGGTAGACCGCGGCGGTGACCCTGGTGCCGATGTCGGCGGCGACCGGTCGTGCCACCGCGCGGGCGACGTAGCCGGAATGCACCCTCCACCACGACTGTCCTTGCAGGGCCAGGGCTTCGGCGACACCGCTGCTGGACGCGTCGAGCGCGGCACCGCGCACGAGCCGCGCCACGGCGGGAGCGTTGACCACTCCGACCACCACCGCGACCGCCCACGCCTCTGCCTGCCACCACACGGCGACCACACTGATCAACAGCAGCGACGGTACCGCGAGCAGCACGTCCAGCGGCCGCAGCAGCACCTCGTCGACCCACCGCCTGCGGCTGGACGCGGCGAGCAGACCCGCGAGACCACCGAGCAGGTACGCCCCCGTGATCGAGACCAGTGCCACCAGCAACGTGGACGGACCACCGCGCAACAGCTGCCCGAACACGTCACGGCCCAGACCATCCGTGCCCAACAGGTACGGCCCGGTCAGCACGTACGGCGCTCCCGGAGGTGACTCCACCCCGGCGGCGACGAACGGGCCCACGACCGTCGCGAGCAGGGGAAGGCCGGCCAGCACCGCCGCCACCACCGCGCGCCCCCTCACCGCAGCACCTCCGCACGCGGCACCAACCGATGGGCGGTGAGATCCACCGCGAGGTTGACGAGCAGGGCGAGAGCCCCCAGCAGGAGCACGAACGACTGCACCACGGGCACGTCGCGTGCCTGCACAGCCTCCACGATCTCCGTGGCGACCCCCGGCAGCGCGAACACCGCTTCCACGACGAGAACGCCGCCCAGAAGCCCGTCACCGACCCTGGCCAGCTCCTGCACCGCGGGGACCAGCGCGTTGGGCAGGATGTGCCGCAGCACGACCGCGCGGTCCGGCACGCCGAGCCTCCTCGCCTGCGCGACGTACTCCGAGCGCGCCGCGTCGACGACGCCTGCCCGGACCTGGCGGCTGAGCACCCCGGTGGTCTTGGCGAGGAGCACGGCCACCGGGAGCACGAGAAGTTCGGGACGGGCCAGCAGACTCGCGGCGTCCGCCCCGATCGCCGTTGCCGGCAGCCATCGCAACCGCACCGCGAACAGCGCCACGAGCAGCAGCGCGAGAACGAAGTCCGGGATGGACTGCAACGTCAGCGTCACCGCGGTCAGGCCTCGATCCAGCCTGCTGCCCTCCCGCAGCCCGGCGGCGACACCGAGGACGACCGCGAGCGGGACCACGACGGCCAACGTGACCACGCTCAGCAGCAGGGTCACCGGGAACGCCCGCGCGAGGGCCTCGGTGACCGGGGCGCCGTTGACCAGCGAGGTGCCGAGGTCGCCGGTGAGCACGTCCCCGAACCAGTCCAGAAACCGTTGCGGAGCGGGAAGGTCCAGCTCCAGCTGGGTACGCAGCGCCGCGACCTGGTCGAGGGTGGTCTGCTCCCCGAACCGGACGTACGCGGCGTCCCCGGGAAGTGCCTCGGTCAGCAGGAACACCAGCACGGCCAGCAACACCAGCTGGACCAGCGCGACCAGGCCGCGCTGAAGGACGTAACCGCGTGCCACCTAGGCCAGCCAGACCTTGTCGTACCGTGCCCAGTCCTCCGTGTTGGGCTGGGCGGCCTTGGCGCCACGCAGCCTCGCTGACGTTCCGACCAGCCAGTCGCTGTAGCCCCACACCAGCATGCCGCCGCGGTCGTGCAACGTCTGCTGCATCCGGTGGTAGAGAGCGCCACGAGCGGCGTCGTCCACTGTGGACTGCGCCTTGACGAAGGTCTCGTCGAACGCCGGGTCGCGCCAGCCGGTGACGTTCTGCTTCGCGTCGGACACCATGCGCAGCGCCAGGTTCTGCGGGATCGGAGCGGCTCCGGCGCGGTAGCTCCAGATGCCCGATCCGGTGAGGATGTCGGTGAAGTAGGTCTCCTTGGCCCGGTTGTCCACGGTCACCTTGACGCCGGCCTCGCGGAGCTGCTCGGCGAAGAGCGCGGCGGCGTTGACCATCCCGGCGGCGAGGTCGGCGGTGTGCAGAGTGACCTCGAGGTTCTCCGCGCCCGCCTTGAGCAGCAGATTCTTGGCCTCGGCGACATCGCGGCCGCGCTGGGGGATGTCGCCGGCGAAGTACTCGAACCCCTTGCCGAACAGGTCGTTGCCGACCTGCCCCTGGCCCGACAGCGCCACGTCCACCAGCCGCTGCCGGTCCGCCAGCAACATGAACGCCTTGCGCACGTCCGGGTTGTCGAACGGCGCCTGGTCGGTGCGCAGGGCGAACCCCTGCATGACGCTGGCCTGTGCGGCCAGCACCGCGATGGCGGGGTTCGCCTCGTTGGTGCGCGCGAACGTGGCACTCAGGTCGTGGGCGTACTCGGCTTCACCGCCGAGCAGGGCGTTGCCCCGTGCGCTCTCGTCGCTGGCGGACAGCAGGTGCAGCTCGTCGATGTGGGCGGCGCCGCCCCAGAAGTCCTCGAACCGCTTGCCCACCATCGACTCGCCCCGGTCGAACGACACCAGGGAGAACGGCCCGGTGCCGACCGCCTTGGCGGGATCGCGGAAGTCGGCGGGCACGATCGCGTTGCCCGTACCCGACAACAACGCGGGCAGCTCCGCCGCCGGAACCTTCGTCGCGAGCTCGACCACGGTGGTCCCGACCGCCCGGCTGTTGGCCAGGTCGAGCGCCGAGAGCAGGTTCTTGGCCGTCCGGGTCGGGTCGGCGGGGTCGAGGATGCGGGCGAGGCTCGCCAGCACGTCATCCGGGGTCAGCGCCCTGCCGTCGTGGAATCGGGCCTGCCGCAGGGTGAAGCGCCAGATCGTCGCGTCAGCGTTGGACTCCCACTTCTCCGCCAGCCGCGGCACGGGTCGCATGTCGGAGCCGAGCTCGGTGAGCTTGTCGTAGAGCGCCTTGTGCCGGGCCTGGTCCAGAAACAGGGGAGGCGTGTGCGGATCGAGCGTCTCCTTCGCGCCTCCACCGGGGAACAACGCCCGCACGCGCCCGCCGCGCACAGGCGTGGACGATCCCGCGCCGGTGCCGGCTGCCGGACCGCAGCCGACGAGCAAGGACGTACCGGCCACGCCGGACAGCGCGAAGAAGCCCCTGCGGGACAGGTTGACACTCAACGACGACCTCCGGACGAACACCCGCTTGCCGGCAACGCCCGGCCCTCCCTGAGATCGTCGGCCAACACCGGTGACCAGTTCCCCGGTTGTGACGAGCACTACTGCAAATCCGTTGCAGTAGCGCATGGCCTAGATCATTTCCTACGATCGGCTCTCTGTCGACAACCGTGGGGAGCGTCGTGGTGGGGCGTGGGAAAGGTGCCACCGCGCGTGCGTTCGGAGAGCTCTCGCCCGCGGCCAAGCTGCTCGTCCTCAACCAGTTCGGCATCTGCCTCGGCTTCTACATGGTGCTGCCGTTCCTGGCCACCTACCTGCGCGACGACCTCGGTTTCGCCGCGGCCCTGGTCGGACTGGTCCTCGGCATCCGCACGCTGAGCCAGCAGGGCCTCTACGTCGTCAGCGGTACGATCGCCGACCGCCTGGGCGCCCGGCCCATGATCATCGCGGGCTGCGGGCTCCGCGTCGTCGCGTTCGGCCTGTTCGCCACGACGACCAGCCTGCCGGGCATCCTCACCGCCACCGTGCTCACCGGCGTCGCAGGAGCGATCTTCACCCCCGCCGTCGTCCTCTACCTGACCCACGAGTCACCCGGCCGGCGTGCCGAGGCGTTCTCGGTCTACAACGTCGTCGCCAACGCCGGCACCCTGCTCGGACCAGTCCTCGGCGCCGTGCTCCTGAGCGTGGACTTCCGGCTGATCAGCGCCATCGCCTGCGCGGTGTTCGCCTGCCTCACCGTCGCGCAGCTGCTCGTGCTCCCGAAGCACGTGGTCGAGGCGCCCACCGGCAGTGTGCTGCACAGTTGGCGCGAGGTTCTGGGCAACCGCCGCTTCCTGCTCTTCACACTCGCCGGCTCCAGCTACTTCGCCCTGTTCAACCAGCTCTACCTCGCCTTGCCGCTGGAAGCACAGCGCGTGACCGGCCGCCCGGAGGCCGTGGGCGCGATCTTCATCGTCTCGACCGTCGTGGGCATCGCGTTCGGCGTGCGCATCGTCGCCTGGTGCCGCGCGAGGTGGCCCGCGGGCAAGTCCATGGCGATCGGCCTGGCGCTCATCGGTGCGGGCTTCGTCCCCCTCGCGATCTCGGCACCGCTGATCGAGACCGCGGGTGAGGGCCTTTCGCCGGCCGGCTCGCTCCTGCCCGCCGGGCCGGCGCTGCTGGGAACCGTGGTGTTCAGCGTCGGGATCGCGGTCGCCAACCCGTTCATGCTGGAACTCATCCCGATTGTCGGCAACGAGAAGCTCGTGGCCACCTACTACGGCTACTTCTACCTCGTCTCCGCGCTCGTCGCGGCCGGCATCAGCGCAGGAGTCGGCGGCTTGCTCGGCCTGGAGGGCGCCGCCGCCCGCTGGACGCCGTTCGCGGTCCTGGCGGCCATCGGCGTCATCGGAGGCGCGGTGATCATCACCCTGCAACGCCGCCGCCACCTCGAACCGGTTGCCACCGGAGTACCCAGCTGATGAACGACTGCGGGTGCACCGCAGTCGACGCCGCAGGGCTCGCCACGCATGGTGATGTGCTTTTGTGACGCAGCGAGCGGGGGCTCGACCTCGGAGCGTCCCTGTGCGTGCAGCTCCCCGCCCGTAGTCACGGAAGAGCGTCATGTCCGAGTGGCACACCCGAGGTGGGTCTCGTGCTCGGTCGGCGCCACCGACCCTGCTGGAAGTGCGGCGATGCGGTCTTGGAACGTGGCGCAGGTGGTGCCGTGGTCGGGGTCTCCTTCGGTGATCAGTGCACGTGATCGTGGAATTCGCTGTCCCACTCGGGCAGTGGGTCGTCGAACAGCCGCCAAGCGGACGGGCCTGCCGAGTGCTCGTCGTCGGTCAGCAACGCGGGGTCGAGGCGGCGGCGCGGTTCGTCGGGGTCGATGCCGATG
>NZ_DASVFL010000210.1:0-23909 GCF_036380075.1 Lentzea sp.
TCCTGGTCGTCGCGCATCGCGGCGGCCAGGCCGTGCTTGGTCACCAGGAAGTTCACGAACCCCTCCACCCAGTCCCGCAGCGCCGCGAACGGCGAGTCCGCCGACGCGAGCAGCGCGGGCCCGGCCTCGGCCAATGCCTCGACCTGGTGCCGGTAGACGGCGATGACGAGGTCCGCGCGCGTCGGGAAGTGCCGGTAGATCGTCCCCATGCCCACGCCCGCCTCGGCGGCGATCTTGCGCACCGGCGCGTCCACGCCGTCGGTCACGAACACCGATGCCGCCGCGTCGAGCAGCGCCTTCTCGTTGCGCCGCGCGTCCGCGCGCTTGCCCGACTCCGCCACCGGCACACCTCTCCCACTCGCGCACTTGCCAAACGGAACAGTGCTCCGTATATTCGGAACCACGCTCCGGTTCGGAGTCTACAACGTTCCACCGCTTCCGAAGAAGGACCCTTCCATGCCTGTGACCAGCACTGCCGTGCCCGCGTTCCGCTCGCCGATCATCAGCGTCAAGCCGGTCGTGCTGCCCACGCCGGACCGCGGTGACGACCTCCAGGTCCGCGTGTCCGCACCGGCGTCCGGCACCGGACTCCCGGTCATCGTGTTCGCGCACGGCTTCAGCCAGTCGATGTCGTCCTACGACCCGCTGGTTGACTTCTGGGCGGGCAACGGCTTCGTCGTCGTCCAGCCCACGTTCCTCGACTCGGTCACCCTCGGCCTCACGCCCGACGACCCGCGCTACCGGGAGATCTCGGCGTTCCGCGTCCAGGACGTGCAGCGCGTCGTCGACGACCTCGACGTCGTGCTCGGCGCGGTCCCCGGGCTCGCCGAACGGGTCGACCGCGACCGCCTGGCCGTCGCCGGGCACTCGTGGGGCGCGCAGACCGTCGGCATGCTTCTCGGCGCGCGCGTTCTCGACGCGGACGGCAAGCCCGGTCCCGACCTGACCGACTCCCGTGTGAAGGCCGGTGTGCTGTTCGCGGCGACCGGGTTCGGCGGCGACGACCTGACGCCGTTCGCGAAGGAGAACTTCGGCTCGTTCATGTCGCCGGACTTCGAGCGGATGGCCACGCCGTTCCTCGCCGTCGCGGGGGACGCGGACCAGTCGATGCTCAGCACCCGCGGCCCCGACTGGTTCACCGACGTCTACCACCACGCCCCCGGCGCGCGCGGCCTGCTCACGCTGGTCGGCGGCGAGCACTCGCTCGGCGGCATCCACGGCTACAACGCCACCGACACCACCGACGAGCGCCCGGAACGGGTCGCGCTGGTCCGCCACGCGGCCTGGGCCTTCCTGCGCGACGCGCTCGGCGTCGACGACCAGGCGTGGAAGCAGGTGCAGGCCGAGGCCTCCCCCGCCGTCGGCCGCGTCGAGACCAGGTAGTCCCCTCAATGACAGAACGCCGGTCACGCGTGCTGCGCGACCGGCGTTCTTCGTGCGTTCGTCAGCCGACCTCGGCCATGACCTCGTCGGACACGTCGAAGTTCGCGAAGACGTTCTGCACGTCGTCGCAGTCCTCCAGCGCGTCGATCAGCTTGAAGATCTTCTTGGCGCCCTCGGCCTCGAGCTGCACCGAGACGGACGGCAGGAAGCTCGACTCCGCCGACTCGTAGTCGATGCCGGAGTCCTGCAGCGCTTTGCGGACCGGGATCAGGTCGCCGGCCTCGGAGACGACCTCGAAGGCCTCGCCCAGGTCGTTGACCTCCTCGGCGCCCGCCTCCAGCACGGCCAGCATGACGTCGTCCTCGGACGTGTCCGCCTTCGGCACGATCACGACGCCCTTGCGGCTGAACATGTACGACACCGAACCGGGGTCGGCCATCGAGCCGCCGTTGCGCGTCATCGCCGTGCGGACCTCGGTGGCGGCGCGGTTGCGGTTGTCCGTGAGGCACTCGATGAGCACCGCGACACCGTTGGGGCCGTAGCCCTCGTACATGATGGTCTGCCAGTCGGCGCCGCCGGCTTCCTCACCACCACCGCGCTTGCGGGCGCGTTCGATGTTGTCCAGCGGCACCGAGTTCTTGCGGGCCTTCTGGATGGCGTCGAACAGCGTCGGGTTGCCGTCGGGGTCACCGCCACCGGTGCGGGCCGCCACCTCGATGTTCTTGATCAGCCGCGCGAAGAGCTTGCCGCGCTTGGCGTCGATGGCGGCCTTCTTGTGCTTGGTGGTCGCCCACTTGGAGTGGCCGCTCATTTCTCCTCCGAACCAGTCGAACCACGAACCATGTCCACGAACAGGCGGTGGACGCGCTCATCGCCCGTGAGCTCCGGGTGGAACGCCGTCGCCAGCACGTTGCCCTGCCTGACCGCGACGATCCTACCGGCGGCATCGCCCGCCTCAGCCGTGACGGGCACCGTAGCGAGCACCTCGACGCCGCCGCCCACCGCCTCCACCCACGGCGCACGGATGAACACGGCGTGCACCTTCTCGCCGCCCAGGTCCAGGTCGGTCTCGAACGAGTCGACCTGCCGCCCGAAGGCGTTCCTCCGCACCGTGACGTCCAAACCGCCGAGCTGGTGCTGGTCCTCGCGCCCGTCGAGCACGGTGTCGGCCAGCAGGATCATGCCCGCGCACGACCCGTAGGCGGGCAAGCCGTCCTTGATCTTGGCCTTCAGCGGCTCCAGCAGCCCGAAGTTGTCGAGCAGCTTGCTCATGGTCGTCGACTCGCCGCCGGGGATGACGATCCCGTCCAGCTCGTCCAGCTCCTCCGCCCTGCGCACGGGCCGCGCCGTGACGTCGCACTGCGCGAGGGACACGAGGTGTTCCTGGACGTCGCCCTGCAGGGCGAGCACACCGATCACGGGAGGGGCAGCGACAACCATGCCTACCAGCATATTCGAGCCTGACCGGGCCACCGGTCAGCGGGCCGGCCGCCCGAGCCAGTCCCGCAGCAGCGCCGTCTCCACCGGCCGCAGCGGAAGGTCGGCCTCCCCCGCCACCGCGGTGTCGAGCGCAGTCGGCGGTGGTGCTGGACCAGCCGCACCAGTCCACCGTCGACGCGCTCACGGCCGCGGCGGCGAGCCACCGCTGACGCGTCAGTCCACCGGGGTCAGCTGCTCCCGGGCGGGGCCGACCGGCTGACGCGACTTCACGTAGCGCCAGCCCAGGAACAGCACCAGGGCGAGGACCGGGATCGACCAGAACGCGATCTTCTCCGCGGTCCCGGCGAACGCCATCTGCCCGATCACCAGCGCGAGGAACGCGAGCGTCCCGTAGGAGGTGTAGGGGGCGCCGGGCATCCGGTACGACGGCCGTTCGATCTCCCCGGCCAGCGCCTTCTTGCGCAGCCGCAGCTGGCAGAAGATGAGCGTCGCCCAGGTCGACACCACGCCGAGGGACGCGATGGCGATGGCGATGTCGAACGCCTCCTTCGGCACGAGGTAGTTGAGCACCACGCCGAGCAGGTAGGCCGATCCCGTGAACAGAATGCCGCCATAAGGCACGTGCCGGGAGTTCATCTTCCCGGTGAACGCGGGCGCCTCGCCCTTCTGCGCCAAAGACCGCAGAATCCGCCCGGTCGAGTAAAGGCCGGAGTTGCACGACGACAATGCGGCGGTGAGCACGACCGCGTTCATGATGTCGCCGACCGCGGGAATGCCGAGCGCGGAGAACACGGTGACGAACGGCGATTCCGTGCCGGTGAAGTGGTCCCACGGCAGCAGCATGGTCAGCAGCAGCACCGAGCCGACGTAGAAGATCGCGATCCGGTACACCACGCCGTTGATGGCGCGCGGCATGATCTTCTCGGGGTCCTTGGTCTCGCCGGCCGCGATGCCGACGAGCTCGATGGCGGAGTACGCGAAGATCACGGCCTGCAGCGTCATCAGCGCCACGCCGAAACCGGCCGGGAACAGGCCGCCGTGGCCGAGGGTGTTGGAGACGGACGCGGTCGTGCCGCCGATGTCCGCGGCGGCGATCACCAGGCCGGTGCCGGTCACCAGGAACACGACGAGGGCCGTGACCTTGACGACCGAGAACCAGAACTCCAGCTCGCCGAAGAGCTTGACGGACAACATGTTGATGGCGATCAGCACGAACAGCGCCACCAGCGCGGTGATCCACTGCGGCAGGTCCGGGAACCACTTGTGCATGTAGATCGCGACTGCGGTGATCTCGGCGATGCCGGTCATCGCCCAGTTGACCCAGTACATCCAGCCGGACGTGAAGCCCGCCCACGGACCGATGAACTCGCGTGCGTACTCGACGAAGCTGCCGGACACGGGACGGTGGAGCACCAGCTCGCCCAGCGCGCGCATGACGAAGAACGCCGCGACACCGCACAACGCGTAGGACAGGATCAGCGACGGCCCCGCCGTGGCGAGGCGTCCGCCCGCGCCCAGGAAGAGGCCGACGCCGATCGCGCCACCGATGGCGATCATCTGCACCTGGCGCTTGCTCAGCGCCTTGGTGTAGCCGTCCGCATCAGTTTCTGCAGAACTCACGAAGAGGTTCCTTCCGAAAACGGAAAAATGCTCGCGTCGGAACCTCCCGCGCCCCGACGCGCCGATGCGTCGGAACCCTAGTGAGTGGCGGTCATCACCAAGAAATCAGTTGGGGAAGCCTTAACGTAAGGGACGTCACAGAGCGCTGCGTTCACGTCCTCCCAAATGTCCTCGACGTGCTCCAATCCCACGGAAATGCGCAGCAAATTGTCCGGAACGCCAGAAGCACGCAGTTCTTCACCCGGAACGAGCCGATGTGTCAAAGCCGAGGGGTGCTCGATCAGCGTGTCGACGGAACCGAGCGACACGGCGGGCGTGACGAGCTGGAGCCGCCGGACGACCTCGGTCGGGTCGCCGTGGACGCCGAACGCGATCATCGCGCCCATCCCCCGCATCTGGCGCGACGCGGACGGGTAGCGCACGAACTCGACGGCGTCGTGCTCCGCGAGCCGGGACGCCAGCACGGCCGCGGACCGGGAGGCCGCCTCGACCCGCAACGGCAGCGTCGCCAGGCCGCGGTGCAGCAGGTAGCCGCCCAGCGGGTGCAGCACGGCGCCGGTGATGATCCTGACCTGCCGCAACGCCGCCGCCCGTTCCTCGGAGCAGGCCACGACGCCGCCGAGCACGTCGCCGTGCCCGCCGAGGTACTTGGTGCCGGAGTGCAGGACGTACGAGGCGCCGTGCAGCGCGGGGTTCTGCAGGACCGGGGTGGCGAAGGTGTTGTCGACCATGACGGGCACGCCGCCGGCCTGGCGCACGACGTGCTCGATGTCGACGAGGTCGAGGTTGGGGTTGGCGGGCGTCTCGACGACGACCAGCCCGGTGTCCGGCCGGATCGCGGAGGACACCAGGCCCGCTTCGACGTAGGTGGTCGTGACACCCAGCAGCCCCGACGACAGCAGGTGGTCGGTGCCGCCGTACAACGGGCGCACCGCGACGACGTGCGGCTTGCCCGCCATCACGCAGGCGGCCTGGACCACAGCGGTCACCGCCGCCATGCCGCTGCCGAACGCCACGGACGTCTCGGTGTGCTCGAGCGCCGCGAGCGCCTGCTCGAACCGGGCCACGGTCGGGTTGTGCAGCCGCGCGTAGACGGGCGAGGTGGCCCGCGCAGCGCCGGTGGCCCAGTCCCCCAGCGCCTGGCCGCCGAGCGCCTGGTCGGGCACGGGGTAGGTGGTGGACAGGTCGATGGGAGGAGCGTGCACGCCGAGCTCCGCGAGGTCGTCGCGGCCGCCGTGCACTGCGATGGTCTCGATGCGCGTCATGGCCCGAATGGTGGAGACTTCCTCGGCAGAGTGGACGAGGAACCGCAGCCGATTCGGTGGGACGGAGAAGAGCCGTGCTGGATTCGATCGACGAGGCCATCGTGCGAGAGCTGCGGAAGGACGCTCGGCTGCAGAACAAGGACCTGGCCGAACGCGTGAACGTCGCGCAGTCGACGGCGGTCGTGCGGCACCGGGCGCTGCGGGAGCGCGGGGTGATCACCGGCTACCACGCCGAGGTCGACCCCGCGGCGGTCGGGCAGCACGTGCAGGCGATGCTCGCGGTGAAGATCCGCCCGCACACCAAGGAGATCGTCGACCCGTTCATGGCCTACGTGCTGTCGCTGCCCGAGACGCTCGCCCTCTCGCACGTGACGGGTCCGGAGGACTTCCTGGTGCACGTCGCGGTGTCGGACGTCGGCCATCTGCAACGGCTCGTGCTCGACAAGTTCACGAGCCGCCGCGAGGTGACGGAAGTGCACACGAACCTGCTCTTCTCGCACGTCCGCAAGCACTAGGCCACGCCGAGGAACCTCAGCCCGGCCGTGGTGGCCGCCGCCAGCACGATCACGGCCACGAACGGCAGCTTCCGCCACGCCGCGAGTCCGCCGGCCACGACACCGGCCGCGAGCGCCCAGCCGCCGAAGGACTTGCCGTTCGTCAGCGCGGAGACGGCGACGAGTGCCAGCAGCAGCACGGTCGCGCTGGCCGAGATGATCTCGCGGACCCGGTCGGGCAGGGTGACGCGGTCGCGCAGCAGCGGGCCGGCGATGCGGATCGCGAACGTGCCCGCGGCGAGGATCAGGACTGCGGTGACGGGCACGGTTCCTCCTTCTTGCTGGTGCTCCGGAACGCGACGAGCCCGGCGAGCGCCAGCAGCACCGGCACCCCGGCGGGCAGGAACGGCGTGGTCGCGAGCGCGATCACGGCTCCGGTGAGCGCGGCGTTGCGGGTGGCGGCGTCCTTGAGGGCGGGCAGGGTGAGCGCGAGCATCGCCGCCGGGAAGGCCGCGTCGAGCCCGAACGTCATCGGGTCGCCGATCGCCTGGCCCGCCAGCGCGCCGACGAGCACGCCGGTGTTCCAGGTGAAGAACAACGTGACGCCGCACGCCCAGTAGGCCGCCCTCGCGCGTGCGGGGTCCTTCTGCGCCATCGCGAAGGCCGTGGACTCGTCGATCAGCAGGTGGCTGCCGACGATCCGCGCGAGCCAGCCGTTGCCCAGCACGTCCCCGACCGCGAGGCCGAACGGCAGGTGGCGCGCGTTGAGCACGAGCCCGGCGAGCACCGCGGCGGCGGGGCTGCCCCCGGCGGCGACCACGCCCACGGCCATGAACTGCGAGCCGCCCGCGAAGATCAGCAGCGACATCAGCACCGGCATCCACCACGGCAGGCCGGAGCCGACCGAGATCGCGCCGAACGAGGCACCGGTCACCGCGGCGCCGAGTGCGACCGCGGCGACGTCACGCAGCAGCACGGAATCAAGGGTTCGCCATATCGAACGCATCACCCGATACGATGAACACCACACCCCGTGTTCGTCAAGCCGAACGGATGGTCTTCTGTGTCGAACGCACCACTCGACCTCATCGCGGCCAACCTCCGGCGCGAGCGCGACCGCACCGGCCTGTCGCTGTCCGAAGTCGCGAAGAAGGCCGGCATCGCGAAGTCGACGCTCTCGCAACTGGAGTCCGGCGCGGGCAACCCCAGCGTCGAGACCCTGTGGGCGCTCGGCGTGGCGCTGGGCGTGCCGTTCAGCAGCCTCGTCGAACCCGCCGTGCCGCGCGTGCAGGTGATCCGCGCGGGCGAGGGCCCGGTCATCCACTCCGAACGCGCGCACTACTCCGCGACGCTGCTCGCCGCGTGCCGTCCGGGCACGAAGCACGACATCTACTGGATGACCCTCGAACCCGGCGGTGCCCGCGAGTCCGAGCCGCACGTGCCGGGCAGCGTCGAACACATGGTCGTGGCGTCGGGGCGCTGCCTGGCGGGACTCGCGGACGACCCGGTGGAGCTCGGCCCCGGCGACTACATCGTCTACCCCGGCGACCTGCCGCACGTCTGCAAGGCGCTGGAACCCGGGACGACCGCGGTGATGGTCATGGAACACACCGTTTAGCAGTCTTTGAGCACCCCTTGGCCGAAGTTCCTTACCCCGCTTGACGGTTTCGCCTCCGATCCGGCGCCGCCACGCTGAAGAGCGTGAGGAAAACCCGAGGGGGAACCGTGAAGACCGCCGCTCGTCCTGCCCTGGTCGTGGCCGCCGCCCTGGCGCTGTCCGGTGTCACCGCGGGCAGCGCGGCCGCTGCGGGCGTCGACGTCGTCAGCTCGTACACGTGCGTCACCTCGACAGGGCAGACCGTGCCCGTCGGCGTCCACTTCGGCGGCGGCCTGCCCGACGACGTCGGACGCAACGGCGTGTCGTACGCGCAAGCCGCGTTCGTCGACCTGGACCTGGACATCGCGAGCCTGGTGAGCGGCCGGGTCGACGGCGACAGCACGGCCGTGGTCGAGGCGTGGACCACCGGCCCGGACAAGAAGCAGGTCCAGGGCCACCTCCAGTTCGCGGCCACCCAGGACACTCCGTGGCTGCACGCGGCCGGTGGGCTGGACGCGCTGTACCTCAACCCCGCCGGCACCTACCAGGTGCGCCTCGGCGCGGTGTCGATGTCGTTGCGCCCCAAGGCTTCCGACGGCTCCGCGCTCCCGCCCGTGGACGCCCGGTGCACCCCGGCCGGCGGCGACTCGGTCGTGCTGGGGTCGATCCAGTCCTTCGGCCTGATCGCCGACCGGCCGCTGCGGCCGTACTCGCTCGCGGTGACCTCGGCCACGGCGACCACCGCGACGCTGACTTGGGAGGCCGAACGCTGGTGGAAGCCGACGGCCTACTACGAGGTCTACGTCAACGACACCGTGGTCGCGAAGCCGGTGGACAAGCAGGTGACCCTGACCGGGCTGGTGCCCGACGGCCAGTACCGGGTGAAGGTCGTGACCCGCGACACGACGGGCAGCGCCTCGCTGAAGAGCGCGGGCCTGGTGTTCTCCACCGAGCCCGCCTAGGGCCTGTGTCGACGTCCATGTTCGCGACAGCCGGGCCTGAGGCGGCCCCTGGGGGCACGGCCGGACGACCCACGTACAACACCGGTACGCGGGTCGTCCGGCCGCACCGCCAGGAACCACCTCAGGCGCGGCTCTCATCGAACGGGACGTCGACACAGGCCCTAGGTGTTTCTTCCCACTTCACCGTATAGCAGACGGGGGGCCTTGCCACAAGACCCAGGGCGTGCCGCAGACTCATCGTCCTAAGCCGGCACAAGGGCGCTGTGGGGAGCACGTGGGTTACGAAGAAGAACTGCAGTCCGAGCGTGAATACGTGGCCGACCTGTACGCACGGCTCGATGGCGAACGTGCGCGTGTGAAGGCCGCCTACCAGTCCGCGCTGGGTGGCACCGGCGCGACCGCGATGGACCGTGACAACGAGGTGCGCGCCCGGCACCGTGAGATGAAGCGCCTGAACGTGGCCGACTACGGCCTGTGCTTCGGCCGGCTGGACGGCCTCGACGGCGGCGTCTCCTACATCGGCAGGATCGGCCTGTTCGACGAGTTCGACGACTTCGAGCCGGTGCTGCTGGACTGGCGCGCACCGGCCGCGCGGCCGTTCTACACCGCGACCGGCGCCACCCCGGAGGGCCAGCGCCGCCGCCGCCAGTTCCTGACGCGCCGCCGCTCGGTCGCCGGGTTCACCGACGAGGTGTTCGGCAAGCTCGGCGAGGAGCAGGGCGACGTGGCCCTGCTGGAGGCGTTGAACGCGCCGCGCGGCGAGGGCATGCGCGACATCGTGGCGACCATCCAGTCCGAGCAGGACGCGATCATCCGGCTCGACCACCCCGGTGTGCTGGTGATCGAGGGCGGTCCCGGCACCGGCAAGACGGTCGTGGCGCTGCACCGCGTCGCGTACCTGATGTACACGCAACGCGAACGCATGGAACGCCACGGCGTGCTCGTCGTGGGCCCGAACCCGGCGTTCCTCAACCACATCGGGCGCGTGCTGCCGTCGCTGGGCGAGTCGGACGTGGTGTTCTCGACCGCGGGCACGCTGCTGCCGGGCCTGGTCGCGACCGCGGAGGACGCGCCGGACGTCGCGCGGCTCAAGGGGTCGCTGAAGATGGTCGAGGTGCTCAAGGCGGCCGTCGCGTCGTTGCAGCGCCTGCCGTCCGAGCCGATCCCGATCGGCATCAAGGACGTCGTCGTGCCGATCACCGCCGACGTCGCCGAGTGGGCCCGGCAGGAGGCGCGCGACAGCGGCCTGCCGCACAACGAGGCCCGCAGGGTGTTCCGCGAGATCCTCACCTACGTGCTGACCGAGCGGGCGATCGGCCGGATCGGCAAGGGCTGGATGTCGCGGTCGGACAAGCCGGCCTGGGAGGAGATGCGCGCGGGACTGACGCACGACCTCGCCGACGACGACTCGTTCCTCGCGGCCCTGGACGCGCTGTGGCCGGTGCTGACGCCGTTCGAGCTGCTGTCGTCGCTGTACGCGTCACCCGGCCTGCTGGCGGAGACGGGCGGCGACCCGTCGTTGCACCGCCCGGCCGGCGCACCGTGGACCGTGGCGGACGTGCCGCTGCTCGACGAGCTGCACGACCTGCTGGGCAAGGACGGCACCGAGCAGGCCGTCGACCGGGCAGAGGCCGCCGAACGCGCGCAGGAAGCCCGGTACGCCTCCGAGGTGCTCGACGGCATGGCGGGCCGCTTCGACCACATGGACGACGAGGACCACCTCTTCGCCTCGGACATGCTGTTCGCCGAGGACCTGGCCGAGCGCTTCGAGGACCACGACCAGCGCACGATGGTGGAACGCGCCGCCGCCGACCGTTCCTGGACCTACCGGCACGTGGTGGTCGACGAGGCGCAGGAACTGTCCGAAATGGACTGGCGGGTGCTGATGCGCCGCTGCCCCGGCCGTTCCTTCACGGTGGTGGGCGACCTGGCGCAACGCCGTGCCCCGGCGGGCGCCACGTCGTGGGCCGAGATGCTGGACCCGTACGTGGCGGGCCGCTGGCAGTACCGCTCCCTGACGGTCAACTACCGCACGCCCGCCGAGATCATGGCCGTCGCGGCGCGCGTGCTGGCGGAGTTCGCACCGGACGTGCAGGCGCCGGAGTCGGTGCGCTCCAACGGCGTCGAGCCGTGGTCGCGCCGGGTGACTCCCGCCGAGCTGCCCGCCGCCATCGAGGAGTTCTCGGTGGCGGAGAAGGACTTCGAGGGCACCAGCGTCGTGATCGGGCCGCCCGGCGTGCCCGGCACCGTGCCCGCGGCGGAGACCAAGGGCCTGGAGTACGACTCGGTGCTCGTCGTCGAACCGGAGCGGATCCTGGCGGAAGGACCGCGCGGGGCGGCGGAGCTGTACGTGGCGCTGACCCGTGCCACGCAACGACTCGGCGTCCTACATGTCAATGATTTGCCCACTCCGCTGGCCGATCTCTCCCCTAAAGGTTGTCCCGTAATGATCGAGAGTCGTGGCGGGTCAAGGGTGGTCGCGGTGTCCCCTGCGACCGGTGGTCGTTCAGCCGGTCATGGCCAGGTTGCGCATCTGGGCGATGCCTCGGGTGGCGTGCCAGACGCCGTCGCGTTTGCGGCGGCAGTTGCGCAGGATGTTCCAGGACTTCATGTGCGCAAGAGCGTGCTCGACCCGTGCACGGACGCTCTTGTGGACGGTGTTGAGGTCTTCTTTCCATTGCGGCAACGGCGGTTGCCCCTTCCGGGGTTTGCGGTAGGGCATGATCACCTCGGGGTTGCCCTGGTAGCCGCCGTCGGCCATCACGTTCGCGCCCCGGCACTGCTGATCGACACCGGAGTCGGTGTAGGCGCGGCAGTCGTTGCGATTGCCGGGTGCGGGATCGCCGACCGCGACGACCAGGCGGGTGTTGGCGTCGATGACGACCTGCATGTTCACCGAGTACCGGTAGTTCTTCGACGACGCGGAGATGGACCGGTCGTGGGTCGGTACCAGGGTGCCGTCCACGATCAGCACGGTGTCCGGGCTGTGCCGGCGGGTCACCGGCGCGAGCGCCAGCAGCGGCGCCAGGTGGTCCACCACGCGGCCCGCGGCGGACTTCGAGATCCCGAACAGCAGCGCGACCTGCCGGAACGTCAGATTCGTCCGGTAGTACATCGCCACCAGCAACACCCGATCCGCCAGCGACAAGCCCCACCGCCGACCGGTGCCGGTCTGCTCGCCACCCCGGCGGGCCACGACCCGCACGAGCGTGCGAAACACCGGTACCGACAAGCCCGTGAACACCGGCACCCACTCCGACCGCTCCGCGCTGATCACCCGATCCACACCAAGATCATCGATCGCGCCGAGACGGCGTTACGGGACAACCTTTAGGCTCGTTCCTTCGAACCACGGGGGAAACGATGACCAGACCACCACACAGACCGGAGCAACCGGATAACCCTTATGCGCCACCGCGAGGCCCCACCCGGCCGATCGGCAGCCACGAGGTGCCCGAGCCGTTCCTCGCGGTCGCACCACCGGGAGAGCCCGGCTCGGGCCTGAAGATCGTCGCCGTGCTGGCGGTGTTCGCACTGCTGCTCGGCGGCGCGATCTTCTGGCTGTCGACCAAGGACACCATCCACTTCAGCGCCGCCACCAACCCCGCGCCACCGCGCGTCACGGTGAGCGAGCCGCTACCGCCCCTCGCGGTGCCCGGCGACTGCGTGGCGCTGTCCGGGTCGAACACCGCACCGGGCTTCCGGAAGGTCGAGTGCGGCAAGCACAACTACACGGTCGCCAGCGTCACGGAGTTGCCGGACGTGGACGAGAAGTGCGACGCGCAGACCGGCGGGTACGCGCGGTACACCGAGATCGCCGGGCTGAGGTCCGTCCAGGTGTGCCTGATCCCGGTTCTCGTCGACGGCGAGTGCTACGACGTCTTCTCCACCGGCACGCAGGCGGCACTCCCGAAGACGGCGTGCGGAGGCCCCGGCGCCGTGCGGGTGAAGGTGCTCGCGAACACCGCCGACAAGGCGGCGTGCGGCCCTGGCGTGGTGATGGCGTTCTCCTACCCGGAGACGAAGACGACGAACTGCTTCTTCAAGTAGGCGAAAGGGGCGCATCCCGCGGGATGCGCCCCTTTTCTCGTTCTGGTGCCTACCAGCCGCGCTCGGCCAGGCGGTGCGGCTCCGGCACGTCCTCGACGTTGATGCCGACCATGGCCTCGCCGAGACCGCGCGAGACCTTGGCGATGACGTCCGGGTCGTCGTGGAAGGTGGTGGCCTTCACGATGGCCTCGGCGCGCTGGGCCGGGTTGCCGGACTTGAAGATGCCGGAGCCGACGAACACGCCCTCGGCGCCGAGCTGCATCATCATCGCGGCGTCGGCCGGGGTCGCGATGCCGCCGGCGGTGAAGAGCACGACGGGGAGCTTGCCGTTCTGGGCGACCTCGCGCACCAGCTCGTACGGCGCCTGGAGCTCCTTGGCGGCCACGTACAGCTCGTCCTCGGGCAGGTTCTGCAGGCGGCGGATCTCCTGGCGGATCTTGCGCATGTGCGTGGTGGCGTTGGAGACGTCACCGGTGCCGGCCTCGCCCTTGGAGCGGATCATGGCCGCGCCCTCGGTGATGCGGCGCAGGGCCTCGCCCAGGTTCGTCGCACCGCACACGAAGGGGACCGTGAAGGCCCACTTGTCGATGTGGTTGGCGTAGTCGGCCGGGGTGAGCACCTCGGACTCGTCGATGTAGTCGACGCCGAGCGAGGCGAGGACCTGGGCCTCGACGAAGTGGCCGATGCGGGCCTTCGCCATCACCGGGATCGAGACGGCGTTGATGATCCCGTCGATCAGGTCGGGGTCGCTCATGCGGGCGACGCCGCCCTGCGCGCGGATGTCCGCGGGAACGCGCTCCAGCGCCATGACGGCGACGGCGCCCGCGTCCTCCGCGATCTTCGCCTGCTCGGCGTCGACCACGTCCATGATGACGCCGCCCTTGAGCATCTCGGCCATGCCGCGCTTGACGCGGGCGGTGCCCGTGACCTGATCAGTGCTCACCGGGGCAACCTTTCACGAGGGGAAGTCTTGGTGAACTCACGGTACGACCGCTGTGGCACCCTCACCCAAGCCACTGGCGCGCCGTTTCGGAAGGCCACTTTCACGATCAACGCAGGTAGGTGACGCCCATCACGCAGAGGTGGTGTGAACGCCGGTCGTCGACCGGATGGGTTCGCGGGGTTGTCCGGGACCGTCAACGGGTGTGAGATCGGACACTACGACTTGACGGAGGTCGCCATGGGAAGCAAGCACTCCGACAACGGTTCACCGGCAGGCGCGGTCGCTGTGGACGACCCGGCCAAGGTCCGCAACGTCGTGCTCGTGGGCCCGTCCGGCGCGGGCAAGACGACGCTCACCGAGGCCCTGCTCGCCACCACGGGCGTGCTCACCCGTGCCGGTTCGGTCACCGAGGGCACCACGGTCTGCGACCACGACCCGGCGGCCGTGCGACAACAGCGGTCGGTGGGCCTCGCGGTCGCACCGGTCCAGCACGGGGACATCAAGATCAACCTGATCGACACCCCCGGATACGTCGACTTCGTGGGTGAGCTGAGGGCGGGACTGAGGGCCGCGGACGCGGCCCTCTTCGTCGTCAACGCCTTCGAGGGCGTCGACGCCGCCACCGTCGCGTTGTGGGAGGAGTGCGCGCTCGTCGGCATGCCACGCGCCGTCGTCATCACACGCACCGACCACCACCGTGCGAACTTCACCAACGAGGTCATCGAGTGCCAGGCCGCGTTCGGGGCGGGCGTCGTCCCGTTGTACATGCCCGAGAACGGCGCACTCGTCGGCCTGCTGACGTCCGGTGAGAACTACCCGGACGAACGCGCGGCGCTGATCGAGGGGATCATCGCCGAGAGCGAGGACGAGACCCTCATGGACCGCTACCTGGCGGGCGAGGAGATCGACCAGGACACGCTCATCACCGACCTCGAGACCGCCGTCGCCCGTGGCTCGTTCCACCCGGTGATGCCCGTGTGTGCCGCGACCGGCATGGGGTTGGTCGAGCTGTTGGACGGCATCGCGCGTGCGTTCCCGTCACCGTTGGAGCACGAAGTCCCGTCCGTGACCTCCGTGGACGGCATCCCCCAACCGCGCATGGCCGTCGACCCGGACGGGCCACTCGTGGCCGAGGTGGTCCGCACAGCGGTGGACTCCTACGTCGGCCGCGTGTCGCTGGTCCGCGTCTTCTCCGGAACCCTGCGTCCCGAACGTCCCGTGCACGTCTCCGGCCACGGCATGGCCGACCGCGGCCACGAGGACCACGACGCCGACGAACGCATCGCCCACGTCTACTCGCCGCTGGGCGCCTCCCTGCGCGAGGTCCCCTACTGCGTCGCCGGCGACCTGTGCGCCCTCACGAAGCTCTCCACCGCCGAGACCGGCGACACCGTCTCGGCCCCCGACCAGCCGCTGCTGATGTCGCCGTGGGACATGCCGGAACCCCTGCTGCCCGTCGCCGTCGTCCCCCGCACCCGCAGCGACGAGGACAACCTGGCCCGCAACCTCAACCGCCTCGTCGCGAGCGACCCGACCCTGCGCCTGGACCGCAACGCCGAGACCCACCAGATGGTGCTGTGGTGCATGGGCGAGGCCCACGCCGACGTCGTCCTCGCCCGGCTGCGCGCCGGCGGGGCGGAGATCGACACCGAGCCGGTCCGCGTGCCGTTCCGCGAGACCTTCGCCGGCCCGGCGAAGGGCCACGGCCGGCATGTCAAGCAGTCCGGCGGCCACGGCCAGTACGCCGTGTGCGACATCGTGGTGGAACCGCTGCCGCGCGGCGCGGGCTTCGAGTTCGTCGACAGGATCGTCGGCGGCGCGATCCCGAACCAGTTCATCCCGTCCGTGGAGAAGGGCGTGCGCGCCCAGCTGGAGAAGGGCCTGCACGACGGCACCCCTGTCGTCGACGTCCGGGTCACCCTCGTCGACGGCAAGGCGCACTCGGTCGACTCCTCGGACGCGGCGTTCCAGATGGCGGGCTCGCTCGCGTTGAGGGAGGCCGCCTCCGCCGGCCGGACCCGGTTGCTGGAGCCGGTGGACGAGGTCGCGATCCGGTTGCCCGACGAGCACCTCGGGACCGTGCTCGGCGACCTGTCGGGACGGCGCGGGCGGGTGCTCGGCACGGAGGCCGACGAGGGCGGGCGGACGGTGGTCCGGGCCGAGGTGCCCTCGTCGGAGCTGCTGCGGTACGCGATCGAGCTGCGGGCGCTGACCTCGGGGACCGGGACGTTCACGCGCCGGTTCTCGCGGTACGACCCGCTGCCGGAGGCGTTGGCGGCACGCGCCGCGAGGTAGGTGCGGGGGCGGGCCGCGTGCGACCCGCCCCTGCTCCTGTCACGTGTTCTGCGGGAACCCCAGGTTCACGCCGCCGTGCGACGGGTCGAGCCACCGCGAGGTGACCACCTTCGACCGCGTGAAGAAGTGCACGCCGTGCGGCCCGTAGGCGTGCGAGTCGCCGAACAGCGACTCCTTCCACCCGCCGAACGAGTAGTAGGCGACGGGAACGGGGATCGGCACGTTCACGCCGACCATCCCGACCTCGACCTCGTTCTGGAACCGCCGTGCCGCGCCGCCGTCGTTGGTGAAGATGGCGGTGCCGTTGCCGTACCGGTTCTCGTTGACCAGCGCGACGGCCTCGTCGTAGGTGCCGCAGCGCACGACCGACAGCACCGGGCCGAAGATCTCGTCGGTGTAGATCGTCATCTCTCGGCCGACGCGGTCGAACAGGGTCGGGCCGAGCCAGAACCCGCCCTCCTCGCCGTCGATCGGGTGGTCGCGGCCGTCGACCTCCAGCACGGCGCCCTCGGCGACGCCGGTGTCCAGATAGGACGTCACCTTGTCGCGGTGCGCGCCGGTGACCAGGGGTCCCATCTCGCAGGCGGCACCCGAACCCACCTTGACGTCGGCGATCCGGGACTTGATCTTCTCGACCAGCGGGTCGGCGGACGAGCCGACGGCCACGACGACCGAGATCGCCATGCAGCGCTCCCCCGCCGAGCCGAAGCCCGCGGACACCGCGGCGTCCGCGGCCAGGTCGAGGTCGGCGTCGGGCAGGACGACCATGTGGTTCTTGGCGCCGCCCAGCGCCTGCACGCGCTTGCCGTGCGCCGTGCCGGTCTCGTAGACGTAGCGGGCGATCGGGGTGGAGCCGACGAACGAGATCGCCTTCACCGTCGGGTGTTCGAGCAGCCGGTCGACGGCCACCTTGTCGCCGTGCACGACGTTCAGGACGCCGTCCGGCAGGCCCGCCTCGGCGAACAGCTCGGCGAGGAAGACCGACGCGGACGGGTCCTTCTCCGACGGCTTGAGCACCACCGCGTTGCCGCAGGCGATGGCGGTCGGCACGAACCACAGCGGCACCATCGCCGGGAAGTTGAACGGCGAGATCACGCCGACCACGCCGACGGGCTGCTGGATCGAGTAGACGTCCACGCGCGTCGAGGCGTTCTCGCTGAAGCCGCCCTTGAGCAGCTGGGGGATGCCGCACGCGTACTCGACCGACTCCAGCGCCCGCTGGATCTCGCCACCCGCGTCCGGCACGACCTTGCCGTGCTCCGCGGAGACGATCTCCGCGAGGTCTCCCTTGCGGTCGTCGAGCAGCTCGCGGAACTTGAACATCACCGACGACCGCTGCGCCAGGGAGGCGTTGCGCCAGGACGCAAACGCTTCCGCGGCCACGTTGACGGCTTCGTCCACTTCGGACACCGACGCGAACGCGACCTGCGTGGCCACCTTGCCGGTGGTCGGGTCGTAGACGTCACCGGTGCGTTCCGGCTCGCCGTCCCAGGACCTTCCGCCGATCCAGTGCCTGATCAGGTTCGGGGCGTTGGTCATGCGCGTTCCACCGCCTGCGCCAGGATGCCCAGTGCCTCGTCCAGCTCGTCCTCGGTCAGCGTCATCGGCGGCGCGATCCGGATCACGTTGCCGTACAGGCCCCCCTTGCCGACCAGGAGCCCGAGCTTCTTCGACTCGGCCAGCACGGTCGCGGCCGCGCCGGCGTTCGGTTCGCCCTCCGGGCCGACGAACTCGACGCCGACCATCAGGCCCTTGCCGCGCACGTCGCCGATCACCGGGTGCTTCTCCGCCAGCTCCCGCAGCCCGCCGAGCAGGCGGGAGCCGAGCTTGGCCGCGTTGGCCTGGAGGTCGTGGTCCAGCAGGTAGTTCACGGTCGCGAGCGCGCCCGCCGTGGAGATCGGGTTGCCGCCGAAGGTGGAGATCGAGTTGGCGTTGATGGAGTCCATCAGGTCGCCGCGCGCGACCACGCCGCCGATCGCGAGCCCGTTGCCGAGGCCCTTGGCGAACGTCATGGCGTCCGGCACCACGTCGTGCGCCTGGATGCCCCAGAAGTGCTCGCCGGTGCGGCCCCAGCCGGTCTGCACCTCGTCGGAGACGAAGAGGATGCCGTACTCGTCCAGCACGTCCTTGAACGCGCGGAACAGGCCGTCGGGCGGCGAGGTGAAGCCGCCGACGCCCTGGATCGGCTCGGCGATCATGCACGCGACGTCACCGGACGTGGTGGTCTCGATGATCTCGCGCAGGTCGTCGACGCAGGCCTTGATGTAGTCCTTGTCGTCGAGGTCGCGGAACGGGCTGCGGTAGCGGTAGCCGCCGTGCACCCAGCTGACCTTGATCGGCGAGAGCGCGGACGCCGACCAGCCGCGGTTGCCCGTGATGGCGATCGTGGCGAACGCGCGGCCGTGGTAGCTGTTGCGCAGGGCCAGCACCTGTTCGCTGCGGCGGGCCTGGGTGGCGAGCATCAGCGCGGTCTCGTTGGCCTCGGTGCCGGAGTTGGTGAAGAACACCTTGGCGTCCGGGATGCCGCTCAGCTCCGCGATCTTCTCGGCGAGCTCGACCTGCGACCTGATGAGGTAGAGCGTCGAGCTGTGCAGGACGCCGGTGTCGAGCTGGGAGCGGATGGCGTCGCTGATCTCGGCGACGTCGTAGCCGATGGCGTTGGTCAGGATGCCGGCGAAGAAGTCGAGGTAGGTCGTGCCCTCGCGGTCGGTGACCCGGCGCCCGCCGGCGCTCGCGATCTCGATGGGCTCGTCGTAGTAGAGGGCCATCCACTTCGGCAGCACCGCGCGGTGTCGTGCCAGCAGCTCCTCGTGGGCCATCACGTCCTCCAGGGGTCGCGCTCCTGACTCGCGAGTCTGCTGGGGCACGGGGTCCGCCGCCATGCACAACCTGTACCCGGATCGGCTGGTGGGCATTACGTTGTGTCCATGTACCCGACGGTCGCGGAAGTGGTCGCTCTCCCGGTGATCCGGCAGGGCAAGCCGCGTCTGGTGGCCGGATCGGCCGGACTGTCGCGCCGCGTCCGCTGGGTGCATGTGGCGGAGATCGCAGACATCGCACCGCTGCTGCGCGGCGGCGAACTGGTGCTGACGACGGGCGTGATGCTGCCCGAGTCCGGCCTCGCCCGGTACGTCGAGGAGCTGGCCGCCGTCGGCTGCGCCGGGCTGGTCGTCGAGCTGGGGCGGCGGTGGCGCGACGACGTGCCCACGGCCCTGGTCACCGAGGCGGAACGGCACGGGTTGCCGCTGGTCACGCTGACGGAGGAGACGAAGTACGTCGCCGTGACCGAGGCGGTCGTCGGACTCATCGTGGACGCCCAGCTGGCCGAGCTGCGGGCCGCGGAGCAGGTGCACGAGACGTTCACGGCACTCACGGTCGCCGGCGCCGAACCGGCCGAGGTACTGCGCGAGGTCGCCCGCACGTCCGGGCTGCCGGTCGTGCTGGAGACGCTCGGGCACGACGTGCTCGCCTACGACGCGGCGGGGCACGACCCCGTGACGTTGCTGGACGACTGGGCGGCGCGCTCGCGGGCCGTCACGGTGTCCGACCGGACCGCCTACGACACCACGTCCGGCTGGTTGATCACGATCGTCGGCGCCCGCGGCGCGGACTGGGGCCGGCTCGTGCTCGTGTCACCGGAACCGCCGCCGCACCGGCACGTCGTCGTCGCCGAACGCGCCGCCTCGGCGCTGGCCGTGCACCGGCTGGTGGCGCGGGACCGCGAGTCGCTCGAACGGCAGACGCACCGCACGTTGCTCGCCCAGCTGCTGGGCCAGTCGCCGTCGGCACCGGACCTCGGCGCGCGGGCGGCGGCGCTGGGCGTGCCGCTGGAACGGCGGCAGCTCATCGGCGTGGCGATCCGGCCGGTGTCGGTGCTCCAGGGGCAAACGCTTGCCACGCAAGAGGTCCTGCGCGACCTGGCCGAGGCCACGGCGCTGGCGGGACGGCGGGTGACCGTCGCCGCACTGGTCGGCGTCGTGGACGACACGTCGGTGCGCGCACTGCTGTCGGTGCCGGTGACCGTTGGCGTGGAGGGGGTTCTGCGCAAGGTCGCGCGCGAGGTCCACCGGACGGCCGCGTCCGCCGTGGTGATCGCCGTGGGCACGACCGTGACGTCCACAACGGACGTTCGCCGGACGCTGGGCGAGGCCGCGCACGTGGCGGGAGCGGCGCTGCGGGCGCCGGGATCGCAGCTGTACCACCGGCTCGACGACGTGCGGCTGCGCGGCCTGCTGCACCTGCTGCGCGACGACGAGCGGATGCGGGCGTTCGCGGACCGCGAGCTGGGTCCGTTGCTGGCCCGCGACACCGCGCAGGGCTCCCGGCTGGTGGAGCTGCTGCGGTGCCTGTGCGAGAACGGCGGCAACAAGTCGGCGGCCGCGGCGGCGGCGCACCTGTCGCGCACCGCGTACTACCAGCAGCTGGCGCGGATCGAACAGGTCCTCGGCGTCTCGCTGGAGGACCCGGAGTCGGTGCTCTCGCTGTACGTCGCGCTCCTGGTGCACGAAATGGGCCCGTGAAGGCGGCGTGGCCCGGAACGTCGGCTGGGTAATTCACGCTCAGCAGGACGCCTCGCGGCACCGCCCCCGCACCCCCGTACGTCCAGTACGACGGCGCGGGGGCGGCACCACGATGCGCCCGTCTGACCGCGAATTCGCCCGGCGACGTCCCGGGCCACACCGCCACGGGCCCATTTTCGACGTGCGACTCAGCCGTTGATCGTCGGCAGCACGCCCGACAGCACGGCCGGGTTCGGGACGGCGGCGGGCGCCGGGAGGGCGGCCGGCGTCGGCAGGCCCGCCGCGGACGGGACCGGCGCGCGCACGGAACCGAGGTGCGTGTTGCCGCCGTGGGCCTCGGGGGTCTTCACCGCGGGCAGGCCGGGGGTGGCGGGCAGCGAGCGCTCCTGGGCGATGCCCGGCAGGGCGGGGACGGGCAGGTCGCTCGCGACCGGCGCGCCGACGTGCGGCAGCTGCACGGCACTGGCGGCCTCGAGCGGGTTGGCGAGCTGCGTGGCACCGGGGACGAGCTGGCCGGCACCGACCTCGGGGAGGCCGCCGTTCAGCTGCGGCACCTCCGCGGCGTTGGCGGCGCCCGCGAGCAGCGGGGCCGCACCGGCGGCGAGGAGAGCGGCGGCGCGGAACAGTCCGGAACGAGACACGTTTTTCCTCAATCTGCTTTTCGGGGGACCGATCTTCGATTTCATCGGCGCGTTCGGTTCGAGAATTAACCCGCTCGATCGGGTGTTCAGGGCTTGAACCTGACGCCACGGGAGGTCCTACGGTCGTCGTGTGACCCGTTGGAGCATCGGTGACCTGGCCAAAGCGAGTGGACTCACCGTCCGCACGCTGCACCACTACGACGAGATCGGACTGGTCGTCGCCTCCGAGCGCACGGCCTCCGGTCACCGTCGGTACACCCCGGACGACGTACGTCGCCTCTATCAGGTGAGATCGCTGCGCCAGCTGGGGTTGTCGCTGGAGGAGGTCCGATCGGCACTGTCCCGTTCGGACTCGTTGCGGCCTTTGTTCGAGGCCCAACTCGCCGCGCTGAACGCCCAGGCGCGGCAGGTGGAGGCGTTGCGGTCCCGGCTCACCGCGTTGCTGGACGGGCACACCACCGAGTCCCTTCTGTCCACTTTGGAGATGATGTCCGTGTACGAGAGCTACTTCACCGCCGACCAGCTCGACGACCTGAGGTCGCGCGCGGCGGCGATGGGCCCCGAGGCCGTGGAGGGGCTGAAGGCGTCCTGGCTGGAGCTGGTCGAGCAGCTGCGGCAGCACATGACCGACGGCACTCCCGCGTCCGACCCGCGCGTGGTCGAGCTCTCCCGCCAGTGGGACGCGCTCGGCGCCAGCTTCACCGGCGGCGACCCGGCGATCCAGGCAGCGGCGCAGAAGTCGTGGAACGAGAACAAGGCGGCGATCAGCTCGCAGATCGGCTGGGCCTCGGACGACGGCCTGGTCGAGTACGTGAACCGGGCACGCGCGTCGCGGTGACCTGAAAGAGCGTTTCTGGGCAAACGCTGTTCGTCTACGCTGGCAGGCCTTCCACGAGCAGGGGGCCATGCGTGACACAACCTCCGCCGCCGGGCGTAAGACCCCACGTCCAGAACGGCATCGACAACAGCACGGTCAGCGGCCATGTCGTTCAAGCAGGGGCGATTTACGGCGGTGTGCACTACTACAACGTCAACGCTCCTGCTCCGCAGCCCGCGGCTCCCGCGCACTGGCCTGTCCAGGTGCCGCACGCCCCCGTGCCGCCTCGCGCGGGTGCCGGGGCGATCGTCACCAAGTGGGTGCTCGGTCTTCTGCCGGTGTTCCTCTGCTCCGTGGTCATCGGTGGTGTCGCCGACCAGATCGCGTCCAGGTCGAACATCGGCGTGCGGCTGTCGATCGCAGTGGTGGTCCTCGCACTGGGCATGGCGGTGACCACCGTGTGCGCGGCGGTCACGAACCGCGGCGTCGCCGACCTGCTCGCCTCGCTCGTCGACAAGGTGACGCCACGCCAGTTGGCGGCACTGTCCGCCCAGGCTCTGATCATCCTGTTCTGCTGCATCTCCACGTTGTGGGTCGCCGGTCTCACCACGGAGGTCGTGGAACGCGATCCGGCAAGGCACGCCGGCGCGACCGGGGCATTGGTCTTCCTCTCCCTGTTCGCCGTCCTCGTGGGCCGGCTGATCGCACGCCGTCGAGGACCACGCACGAACCGGGCACGCGCGTCGCGGTGACCTGAGAGGGTGTCGTCATGTCCGCTGACGACGACGCCCGCCGCCTGCAAGCCGCCAACCCCTCCGGGTGGTTCGAAGACCTCTACGCGGAGGCCGACGCCGGCACGGCCTCCGTCCCGTGGGACAAGGCGGAACCGCAACCGCACCTCGTCGAGTGGGCCTCCGGAGCCGACGGCACCGGCAGGACGGCGCTCGTCGTGGGCTGCGGTTACGGCCGCGACTCGGAGTTCCTGGCGTCGCTGGGCTACGAGGTGACGGCCTTCGACATCTCCCCCACCGCGATCGCCGCCGTCCAGGCCCGCCACCCGGACTCGGTGGTCACCTACGTGGCCGCCGATCTGCTCGACCCGCCCGCCGAGTGGCACCGGGCGTTCGACCTGGTCGTCGAGAACATGACCGTCCAGGCGCTGCCCGTCGACCTGCACGCGCGGGCCATCGGGCAGGTGGCGTGGCTGACCGGTTCGACGTTGCTGGTGCTCGCCGTGGCCCGTGAGGAGGGTCCCGCACCGGACGGGCCGCCGTGGCCCCTGACGCCGTCCGAGATCACCGCGTTCGGCACCGGCGGCCTCTCGCCGGTGGAGGTGCGGCGTGACGAGGCCCGCTGGACCGCCGAGTTCTCGCGCCAAGTGGCCATGAACTGACCACTTATGACGCACTTCCGCCACTTAGCGTGAATCATGCTCGTTCGTCGGATGGTCGCCCGCCTGCTCGACTGGCTGCTGGTGCTGGTCGTGGTGTGGCCGTTGGTCCACGAACCCGTGCTCGTGGTGCTCTGCGCGGTCGTGTATGACGCACTGCTGCTGCGCCTGAACACCATCGGGAAGGTCCTCACGGGACTGAGGGTCGTGGGCCCCGCGTCCGGCTTCGACCACCGACGGGCACTGGCCCGCACCCTCGTCACGACCGCGCTCCCCGGCGCGGGCGCGGTTCTCGTGCTGACGGGGCTGGGCTGGCGGGAGCCGGCGCTGGTGGCGGGCCTCGGCTGGCAGCAGCCGTGGGTCGTCGCCGGCGAGCACCTGCCCGTCGGCTCGTCGGGCTGGCTTGAGCCGTTGCTCCTGGTCAGCGGGCTGGCGATGCTCATGTTGACCGCGGTGGAGTCGCTGGACCTGCGGGGCACGCGGACGTGGCAC
>NZ_DASVFL010000211.1:0-33088 GCF_036380075.1 Lentzea sp.
GGCCGAGGACCTCGACGAGGCGCTGGAGTGGGGACGCCGGCTGGCGACCGTGCTCAGCCCGCTGCCGGTCGAGGTCAGGCCGATCGCGTTCGCGTGATCGAGGAGGTCTTCCGCGCGGAGTACGGCCGCGCGGTGTCGGTCCTGACCCGCGTCCTCGGCGACCTCGACCTCGCCGAGGAGGTGGTGCAGGACGCCTTCGCCACGGCCGCCGAGCAGTGGCCGGTCACCGGCGTGCCGCCGTCCCCCGCCGGCTGGGTCGTCACGACCGCCCGCCGCCGCGCGATCGACCGGCTGCGCCGCGAGACCAAGGGGCACGAGAAGCACGCGCAGGCCGCCTTGCTGCACCACGAACCCGACACGCGGGAGGGGGAGGACGTGCCGGACGACCGGCTGCGCCTGATCTTCACCTGCTGCCACCCGTCGCTGGCGCCGCAGGCGAGGGTCGCGCTCACGCTGAAGCTGCTGGGCGGCCTCACGACGGGGGAGATCGCCAGGGCGTTCCTCGTGCCGGAAGCCACGATGGCGCAACGGATCGTGCGGGCGAAGGGCAAGATCCGCGCGGCCCGCGTCCCGTACCGGGTGCCGCGCGACGCCGACCTGCCCGACCGGCTCGGCGCCGTGCTCGCGGTCCTGTACCTGATCTTCAACGAGGGGTACCTCGACCGGCGCGAGCTCAGCGCGGAGGCGATCCGGCTGGGCCGGGTGCTGGCCGGGCTCATGCCGGACGAGCCGGAGGTGTGGGGCCTGCTCGCGCTGATGCTGCTCGTCGACTCGCGCAGGGACGCCCGGCTGCGCGACGGCGGGATCGTCCTGCTGGCCGACCAGGACCGGGCGCTGTGGGACGCGGACCTGGTCGCGGAGGGCCAGGAGCTCGTGCGCCGCTGCCTGCGCTGGAACCGGCCCGGCCCGTACCAGGTGCAGGCGGCGATCAACGCCGTGCACAGCGACCCGCCGACCGACTGGCACCAGGTCGTGGCGCTCTACGACCAGCTGCTGGCGATGACGCCGAGTCCGGTCGTGGCGCTGCATCGCGCCGTCGCGGTGGCCGAGACCGAGGGACCCCGCACGGCGCTGGACCTGGTCGACGCGCTCGACCTCGACCGCTACCACCTGTTCCACGCCGTGCGCGCGGATCTGCTGCACCGGCTGGGGGAGGACCCGCGCCCGGCACTGGAGGCCGCGCTCGCACGGGCGGAGCACCCGGCAGAACGCGACCTGCTCGCGAAACGGCTAGGTCGTAGACCGTCGGCGGATCAGCAGGATCGCGCCGACGAGCGCCACCAGCCCGGCGAGGACCCACACCCAGAGCGGCACGCCCCCTGAGTCCCGGGAGGCCGGCGGGGCGGCGTTCGTCACCGGCGCGCTCATCGTCACCGACGACGGGGCGGCGGCGGACGACGCGGACGACGCGGGTGGCACCGCGGCGAGGTTCACGGTGAAGGTGAACGTGCCCTCGATGGTGTCGCCGTCGTCGGACTTCGCCTTCCACGCCAGCGTGTGCGCGCCGGCCCGCATCACCGCGGTGTCGAACTTCGCGGTGATGACCTTGTCGACGGCGGCGGACTGGGTGACCGGCCACGTGACGCCGTCCGGTCCCGTCACGGTGACCGCGTCGCCGTCGGGCAGGCTGACGACGTCGCTGAACGTCAGCTCGACCTGCCGGGGCGGGGTGTCGAGGACCGCGCCGGACGCCGGGGTGCTGCTCTTGAGCTCGGCGTGGGCCTGTGCGGGGACGGCCACGGCCGTCGCGGCGAGCAGGGCCAGCACGAGCGCGCTGAAGGAACGCCTCACGCGCGCAGCGTAACGGTCCGCACGCGTGGTGCCACAGAGCGAAGTCAGACCGGGATCCGGTCCGGCGGAACCCGGGACGGCCCGATCGGCACCAGCGCCAGACCGGTCGCGAGCGCGGCGGCGACCCCGGCGGCGACCACCGGCGCGACCGGGTCGACGTCGTAGAGCAGACCGCTGGCCATCGGTGCGAGGACGACCGTGAGCGCGGTCGTGGCGTTGACCAGACCCGAGACCACCCCTTGCCGCCGGGACCCGGCGCCGAGCGTGGCGGCCGCCGCGAACCCGGTGACCCCGAGGCCGATGCCGACCGCCACCACCAGGAAACCCAGCGCGGCCGGCAGCACCGACGGTGCGACCGCCAGCACGACGTACCCGGCCAGGGCGACCGGCGCGCCGATCTTCATCAGCTTGCCCGCCGGCCACCCCAGCACCGGCACGAGCACGGCCTGCGTGCCGACCAGCGCGACGGCGGCGACGAGGGGGACGAGACCGGCGACTCCGGTCGTGACGTCGGACTGGAGCCGCTCCTTCACCAGCAGCAGGGTGACGACCTCCGCCAGGCCGAGCGACAGGTGCAACAGGAACCCGACCGCGAACGCGGGCAGCACCTCCCACGGCTGGAACCGCGCCGGCCGGTCGGCGGGCGGCCCCGGCCGGACGGAGACGAGCACCGCGACCGCGACCACGGCGGCGACCAACGGTGCGAGGTAGAGCGGCAGCAGCAGCGACACGACCGCCAGCCCGGCACCGACGAGCGGGCCGACGACGGCACCCAGTCCCGACGCCGCACCGACCAGGCCGACGGCACGGGTGCGCTGTCCTTCCGGCGAGGTGCCCGCGACGGCGAGCGCCACGACGGGCAACGACGCGAGGCCGACGCCGAGCACCAGGCTGCGCAGCACCAGCACGGCCGTGAACCCGAGACCGGCCGTCAGCGTCTCGTCGGACGTGAGCGTCACCGCCACCGCGAACCCGGCCAGTCCGGCCACGCAGAGGGCGAGACCCGCGACCAGCACGGGCCGCAGACCGGCGAAGTCGAGCGCCAGCCCCCACAGCGGGCTCGACAGCGCGACCGCGACGGCGGAGACCGACAGCACCAGCCCGTACTGGGAGGCGGTGAGGTCGAGGTCGTGGACTAAAGAGGGGAACAGAGGGGTGAGCAGCTGCTGCGCGAAGGAGATCGCCAGCAGTGCGAGGAGCAAGGGCGTCAACGTTCTGGGCACGCGGTTTCCCCCTGGAGTTGCGGCTGCGGGCCGAGGGTAGCCCGCGATCGGCGCTGGTCACCTCGTTGGTTTGGGAATCGATGCACTCGGGTAACCCGCGCCCGAACTGATCATCCGACCGAGGAGCGGTTTGGCGCACGACCAGGCAGCGGAGACGGGCGAGGCGGCGGATCTGCCACTGGGCAGGCACCGGCCGTCCCTCGCGGCCGTCCGGCGCTGGGTGCGGCTGGAGCTCGTGGGCGAGGACGTCGACGCCGTGGCGGACGTGCTGCTGGTGGTCAACGAGCTGGTGAGCAACGCCTACCGGTACACGTCGGAGCCGTCGTTCCTGCGCGTGGCCGTGGAGCGGAACAAGATCCGCATCGAGATCACCCACGACGCCCGCGCGCACCCGCCGTTGCGCAAGGTCTCCCGCCCGCAGCGCGGCTACGGTCTGGTCCTCGTGGCCAGGCTGTCCGACCGCTGGGGAGTGGACAGGGCCCACGGTGGCACCGTCGTCTGGGCGGACCTGCCGAGGATGACGTGATAGAAGTTCGCTGTGTTCCGAACGATGTGTTGCTGGGTATGGGACCTCCTGCCTTGAAACCACAGGGCGCCGGGAGAAGCTGATGGGTATTGCAGGACGGTCCGGCGAACGGGTGGACCTCGTCCTACCGGAGGACGCACTGCCGCTCGCCGACGTGCGGGCGCAGGTGCGCCGCCTCCTGCTGGGGATGCACGAGAACGTCGTGGTCGACGTGATGGTCGTGGCGACGGAGCTCGTGAGCAACGCGTACCACCACGCCGCGGCACCTCGCCGTGCGCGCGTGCTGTGCCTTCCCGAGCGGGAGGTCGTGCGGGTCGAGGTCGACGACGGGACGCCCGGCCGGTTCCCGCAGCTGGGGCGGATGGGGTTCCGCGGCCGTCGTCAGCGCGGGTTGCTGCTGGTGAACGGCCTGGCCCAGGTGTGGGGGCACAACCGGTTCCCCGACCTCAGGACCGTGTGGGCGGACGTCTCGACGGTCAGGTGAGGGTCTCGAGCACGTAGGCGGCGGCCTCGGCGACGAGCGCCTCGTCGTACTCGGTGTCCGCCGCCTTGCTGGACATGATCGCCACGAGCACCGGCTCGCGTCCCGGCGGCCACACGACCGCGATGTCGTTGACCGTGCCGTACGAGCCGGTGCCGGTCTTGTTCGCGACCCTGCTGCCCCGGGGGACACCGGCCCTGACGCGCTTGGCGCCGGTCGTCGAGCGTTCGAGCAGGCCGGTGAGGAAGGCGCGCTTCTCCGGCGCGAGCGCGTCGCCGAGCACGAGCCGCCGGTAGTCGGTGCCGAGCGCCCGCGGGGTCGCCGTGTCGCGCGGGTCGCCGGGGGTGGCCGAGGTGATGTCCGGCTCGGCGCGGTCCATCCGCGTCTCGGTGTCGCCGAGCTCGCGCAGGTAGCGGGTGAGCTCCGCCGGGCCGCCGAGGTCGCGCAGCAGCAGGTTGCCCGCCGTGCCGTCGCTGTACCGGACCGCCGCGTCGCACAGGTCGCGCAGGCTCATGCCGGTTGCGACGTGCTGCCTCGTGATCGCCGAGCTCTTCATCAGGTCGGCGTCGGTGTAGGCGATGACGGTGTCCAGGTGCGCCATCGGGTTGCGGTGCAGGACCGCGGCGGCGGCCAGGCCCTTGAACGTCGAGCAGAACGCGAACCGCTCGTCCGCCCGGTGCTCGACGGTCCTGCCCGCGCCGGCCGCGAAGACGCCGAGACGGGCGTCGAACTTCTTCTCCAGCGCGAAGAGCGCGTCGTGCCGCACAGGAGCGGCACTGGTCGTCGTGGTGGTCGTCGTGGTGGTCGTCGCCGGTGCGGTGGTCGCCGGGGGCGGTGGCGCCGCCGCGCAGCCGGCCAGCGGCAGGAGGGCGAACGTCTTGAGCACCGCACGTCGATCGGTCACCGTGCCAACCTAATCGAGCTTGTGGCGCGCCCGGCGCAGTGCCAGGTGGACGCACCGCACCTGACCGACCCGCGGCGCGACACCATCGACGCCGCCGGGCGAGGAGCTAGTCGAAGACCGTGACGCCCTGGGCGGCCGGCTGCATCGTGCCGACCTTGACCTCGCTCACCTTGAGCTTGCCGACGTCGGCGATCGGCTGGCCGTCGGTGCCGATGAACGTCACCTTCGCCGGCGCCGTGCCGGGCAGCTCGGCGGTCATCTCGTTGAGGGCGAAGGAGTTGCCGCCGTCCAGGTCCATCAGCACCCCGGCGAACGCGGTCTGACCCGGCTGCAGCGTGATCGACGGGCCCTCGCCCGGCACGAGCTTCTGCTCGACCGGGATGGCCGCGGGCTCGCCGGCGGCGTTGGTGAAGGAGAGCTTCGGCCAGCCCTGGAAGGTGACCGGCGCGGACCCCCGGTTCGTCGCGGTGAGCAGGCCGAGGCCGGGCTTGCCCTGCATGGTGAGCTCCGCCTTGATCGCGGACTGCGTCTTGTCCGCGCCGCTCGCGGCGGTGGACGGCGAGGCGCTGGTTTGCGCACCGGTGGACGGCGTCGTGCTCTGGGCGCCGGAGCCGTTCGCCTGCGTCCCGCAGGCCGCCAGAGCGGCGACGAGCGAGACGGCCAGGATCGTGACACGCATCGGGTGGGACCCCCTGGTTCGAGTTGATCTCCGCCGGATAACCGGACCAGGGGGCCGCGCAAACCTCGGCTACCCGAACGTGCGGCTCAGAGCACGGCCGGGTCGACCGCCCTCGCCATCGCCTCGAAACCCCTGTCGCCGGGGTGCAGGTGGTCGCCCTGGTCGTAGTCGGGCTTGATGCGCTGCGGGTCGGAGGGGTCGCGGATGACCGCGTCGAAGTCGACGACCGCGTCGAAGTCGGAGCTCGTGCGGATGAACGAGTTCACGGCCTGCCGCACGCCCTCCAGCTCGTCGGTGTAGCTGTTCCAGCCCTTGAACGGCGTGATCGTCGCGCCGACGACCCGCAGCCCGCGGTCGTGGGAGCGCTGGGCGATCTGCCTCAGCGCCGCGATGATCTTGGCCGGGTCGGTCTCGTGCGGGGTCTGCTGGATGTCGTTGATGCCCTCGAAGACGATCACGCTGCGCACGCCGGTCTGGGTCAGCACGTCGCGGTTCAGACGGGCCTGCGCGTTCGGGCCGGCCGAGCCGCCGTCGAGCAGCAGCCGGTTGCCGCTGATGCCCGCGTTCAGCACGCCCAGGCGCGTGTTGACGCGGTCGGCGAGCTGGTCGGGCCAGCGCAGGTTCGCGCCCCACGTCGAGTTCGCGCCGTCGGTGATCGAGTCGCCGAGCGCCACCACGCTGCCGCGCAACGTGGACGTGCGGACGTCCACACCCGACACGAAGTGCCAGTTGGTCGTGCGCTCGCGGTACGGGGCCGCGGACTCGTCGGCGGTGTGGTTGCCGTCGCGGGTGAAGTACGAGTTCTGCATGGTCAGCTGGTGGTGCGTGACGGGACCGCCGGGCTCGGGCGTGAAGACGCTGACCAGCAGGTCCGAGTCGGCCGGGACGGTCAGCGCCACGCCGTCGCTGACCACGTCGGCGCCGGGCGGTGCGGTGATCGACCGCGAACCGCCGAACGTGAGCGTGCGCATCGTGCCGGGCACCGCGGTGGGCGTGTCCGAACCGGCCGCTCGTGCCACCGTGACCTGGCCGAACACCACCGGCGTGCGGCCGTAGGCGTTGGAGAGCCGGACTCTGATCTCCTTGCCGCCCGCGCTCACGTGCACGATGTTGCGGATCGAGAAGTTCGGGTAGCCGTTGTCGGTGCCGGGCACCGCGGACGAGGGCGCGGCGGCCCAGGTGCCGACCCATCGGAGCGGTGCGGCGTGCGCGGGAGAGGCCGCCGCCACGAGCAACGCCACTGCCAGCAGAAAGCGCGTCATGCCCTCGACCTTGGCAGCGCTCTCACACAGGCGGTATCCGCCGATCTTCGGATCTATGCTGGCCGGGTGTGGAACGGAGCGGAGTACCAGCGCAGGTTCGACTCGCTCGCCGAGTCCGGGGTGGACGTGCACGGCGAGGCGGCGTTCGTGCGCGCCTACGGGCCCAGGACGGTGCTGGACGCCGGCTGCGGCACCGGACGCGTCGCGATCGAGCTGGCCCGGCACGGCGTCGAGGTCGTCGGGGCGGACCTCGACGAGTCGATGATCGCCCACGCCCGGGAGCTGGCGCCGGACATCACGTGGGTCAGGTCCGACCTGGCCGAGCTCGACCTCGGCCGGACGTTCGACGTGGTCGTGATGGCGGGCAACGTGCCGCTGTTCACCGCGCCCGGCACGCAGGACGCGCTGGTGGCCGGGGTCGCGAGGCACGTCGGCGGCGTCCTGGTCGCCGGGTTCGGCCTGGGCCGCGGCTACACCGTCGAGCAGTACGACGAGCACTGCGCGCGGGCCGGGCTGAAGCTCGCCGAGCGGTTCGCGACGTGGGACCGGGAGGAGTTCCGGGGCGGCGACTACGCCGTCTCCGTCCACACGACCTGAGTGGCCGCCTCGACGAAGTCCCTCGTGAGCGGGTCGTCGTCCCGCCAGGCGACCACGACGGGGCTGGGCGCCATGTCGTCGATCGGCACGACCCTCAGCTCGTCGCCCAGGTCGTGCCCGAGCGGTGCGAGCCCGACGGATCCGTTCCACAGCACGGACTGCACGCACTCCTGCACGGCGCGGACGGTCGGGCCCCGGCGCGGCCGCCCGCCGTTCCAGTAGCTCCGCCAGATCTCGTCGGTGCCGTCCGGGAACTGGAACCAGTCGCGGCCGTCGAGATCGGCGGTGGTGATGCGCTCTTCCTGAGCGAGGGGGTCGTCCGCCCTGAGCACCGCGCCGACCGGGTCCGTGCGCAGGACCCGCGTCCGCAGGCCGGTCCGGTCGAACGGGCCGCGGGTGAGGGCGACATCGACCTGGTGCGCCCGCAGGCCGCAGGTCGGGTCGGTCAGGTCGGTCTCCCTGACGACGATCTCGACGCCGGGGTGCTTCCTCCGGAACTCCTGGGCGATCCGCGCAGCCCCGTGGTCGCCGAGCACCCCCACCGTGAGAACGGATTTGGTGACCTTGGCGCGAACCTGGTCGGCGTGGTCGAGCAGCGCCCGCGCCTCGTGCAGGAGCGTCTCGCCCGCGCCGGTGAGCGCGACGCCCGCGGGGGAGCGGCGGAACAGGGCGGTGCCGAGGTCGGTCTCGAGGAGCTTGATCGCCCGGCTCAGCGGCGGCTGGCTCATGTGCAGGCGCCGCGCGGCCCGGCCGAAGTGGAGCTCCTCGGCGACCGCGACGAAGTAGCGCAACGTCCGCAGCTCCATGATCAGCCACGATACTCGCCCGGTATCGCCGTGACCGAGCCGGTCTTGGACGCGCGGGGTGGTGGGGCGGTGCAGTGGGGGCATGAACCTCCCAGACCCCGCCGTCCACGTCTCCGGCGCCGTCGACCTCGCTCCCGACGTCCTCGTGATCCCGAACGACCACGTCGGTCTCGTGCCCAACATCGGCATCATCGGCGGCACCGAGGCCGTCCTCGTCGTCGACACCGGCCTCGGCCCGGACAACGCCCGCGCGGTGTTCGAGCTCGCCTCCGAGGTGGCCCGCGGCCGCGAGGTGCTGCTGACGACAACCCACTTCCACCCCGAGCACGCGTTCGGCGCCTCGGTCTTCGACGGGTCCTATGTGGTCGGTCAGGCGCAGGCGGACGACCTGCGGCGCAAGGGTTCCGGCTACCTGGAGATGTTCCGCGGCTTCGGCGGCGCGGTCGCCGACCGCCTGGCCGGCGCCGAGGTGCCGGTGCCGGACGTGGTCTTCGCCGGCGAGCACGCCCTCGACCTGGGCGGCCGCACGGTGCTGCTGCGCCCCACCGGCCGCGGCCACACGCTGGGCGACCAGGTCGTCGAGGTGCCGGACGCGGGCGTGCTGTTCACCGGCGACCTGGCCGAGACGGGCCAGTTCGCGATCTTTCCGTGGTTCCCGCCGCACGACACCGACGTGTCCGGCCTCGCGTGGATCGCCGTGCTGGAACGCCTGATCGCCTCCTCACCGCGCACGGTCGTGCCGGGGCACGGGTCGGTGGGAACGGCTGCGGTTCTCTCCGGTGTGCGCGACTACCTGCTGGAGCTGCGCGACGAGACCTGGCGGCGGCGCGACTCCGCTATGGCGTTGGAGGACATCGTCGAGGAGGTGCGTTCTGTGCTGGTCGAACGGCATCCCGAGTGGGTGGGGCAGGAGTGGATCGAACGCGGCGTCGGCTGCCTGTGCGCAGAGCACGCTCTATAGCTTCAGTGTTGACCAAAACTCACTCTCGCCGCAGCGGCCCCGTTGTGCAGGAAGTCAGCCCGTTCTCCTGAGCCGACAAGGGAGAAGACCTGGTGCGGCGGCTCGGTGGTGATGATCGTGTCGTGAGAGCGGCGGGTCACCTCCACGCGCCGTTCCGGGCTGCCGTCGCGGGGCCGGTGGATGAGGAACGCGCGGTCGTCCTCGGTGGCGAGGGTGATGTCGTGCAGGGTGCTGCGGTAGGTGCCGCACATCCAGTCGTCGACCGGGTGCCGGTCGGTGGGCGGGATCGGCAGGGGGTCGATCCCGCCGAGGACGTCGCTGACGATCTCGTGGGCGAGCGGGTCGGCGTTGGAGCCGTTGGTGAGGACCACCACGGCGGTGTCCCTCGACGGGTCGACGCGCAGGAAGGCCTTCTGCCCCTTGGAAACGCCGGTGTGGCCGGCCATGCCGCCCGCGTACAGCATCCAGCCGAGTCCCCATCGCCGGACGCCGCCGCCGAAGTCGGGCACGGAGTCGAGTTGGGGCTCGCGCAGGGCGGCGTAGTTGGCGAGCTGGAGGCGGACGAACTTCATCAGGTCGTGGGCGCTCATCGCGAGGTGTGAGCCACTCGGTGCCGTTGCGTAGGAGACCGCCCACTTCGTCGTGGGGACGCCGTTCGTGTGGCCGACCGCGGCGCGGTGGAGGATCGCCTCGCAGGCGTCGGTGGCGACGGTGTCCAGGCCGAGCGGCGTGACCAGTTCGGAGCGCAGCACGTCGTGGAAGGGCTTGCCGCGCACCACCTCGACCAGTCTGCCCAGCACTGTGAAGCCACTGTTGGAGTAGGAGAAGACGCGGCCTGGGGCGAACGGGTGGGGTGCGCCGGTGATCGCGGCGACGAACTCCTCGGTCGTGCGGGCGGCGGTGACGTGGTTGGCGTCGAGGCCGCTGGTGTGGGTGAGCAGGTGGCGGGCCGTGATGCCCGGCGCGAAACCGGGCAGGTGCGCGTGCACGGGCGCGTCGAGGTCGAGGAGGCCGTCGTCCACCAGGTGCTGGACCAGCGTCGCCGTCCAGAGCTTGGTGATCGAGCCGATCTTGAACACCGCGTCGGGCGTGACCTCGACCCCGGTGCGCAGGTTCAGCACGCCCGCGGCGAAGTCGTGAATCTCGCCGTCCACCAGCACTGCGACCTGCGCACCCGGCACGTCGTGCTTCGCGATGAGCTCGCTCAGGATCATCAGTCGATCCTGCCTCAGTCCTCGAATGCGCCTGCGCAATCCGAAAACGGCAAACAAGAGCGAACCAGACAATTGAGATTGAGAACGCTTTCGTTCACCAAAAAACCACCAATCGAGACCGGGACGAATTCCGGAACGATGAGAGCGCGGCCACAATTCATCCCCCTTTCCACTCGATCGGGTGAAAAGTGGCGCGATGAACTTGAAAAGGTCCCTTCCGGCACTTCTTCCGCTCGTCCTCACCGCGTCCTTCTTCGCGAACGGCGCCGCCGAGTCGGCCACGCCGACGCAGAGCCCGGTGAACGTCACGCCCGGCGCGATCCGGTTCGACCCGCACGCCGCCAAGCTCGACGTGACGTACGGGAGCTCCGCGCTGGAGCTCAAGTACATCCGCAAGGACACCGACAAGGCGGACGGGTGCGCGGCCCGCGACCACGAGGAGACAGAGGAAGCCGACGTGGTGCCCGGATCGGGGCACGTGACCGTCGCCGGCACGCGGTACGACCTGGTCCAGTTCCACTTCCACACGCCGTCCGAGCACACGTTCGGTGGCCGGCACACGCCGCTGGAGATGCACCTGGTGCACCGCAGCGCGGAAGGCAAGTTGCTCGTCATCGGTGTGCCATTGGTCGTGGGGGCGCATTCGGCCGTGGACGACGTGCTGGCGCACCTCGCGCCCGAGTGCGATGCGCCGGTGGAGGTGGCGTCGGTCAACCTCAACCGGTTGCTGCCGGTCGGGCACCACACGCTGCACTACACCGGGTCGCTGACGACGGCGCCGTTCACCGAGGGCGTCGAGTGGTACCTGACCGGGGAGCAGCACGTGACGGCCGCGTCGATCGCGCGGTTCCAGGCGTTGTTCTCCGCGGGCAACGCCCGTGCGGCGCAGCCGCTGAACGGGCGGGCGTTGGTCGAGGTCCCGCGCATCTGAGCGGAGGGCCGGTCCCGGCAGGGGCCGGCCCCCCGTGTGAGCAGTCGCACCGGGTCGGACGCTTCTGAAGCGCGTCAGAAGAGTCGTAGGATGGTTCCAGTCGCTAACTAATTCGTCCCTGCGTCAGCGCCGACCGCGGGCAACCCGACCAGGAGCGAATGTGAACACCACCCGCGCCATGACCGCTCTCGCGCTCGGCGGGTTCGGCATCGGCACGACCGAGTTCGCGACCATGGGCCTGCTGCCGCAGATCGCGGAGACCTTCGGCATCCCCGACTACGAGGCCGGGCACGCGATCAGCCTCTACGCCGCCGGTGTCGTCGTCGGTGCGCCGCTGATCGCGGTGCTCGGCGCCAAGCTGCCGCGCAAGGGCATGCTCATCGGCCTGATGCTGGCGGTCGCGCTGGGCAACGGGCTGTCGGCGGCCGCCCAGGACAAGACGTTGCTGCTCGTGGCGCGGTTCGTCGCCGGACTGCCGCACGGCGCGTTCTTCGGCATCGCGGCGGTCGTCGTCGCCACGCTCGTGGCGCCGGAACGGCGGGGGACGGCTGTTGCGCGCGTGATGGTCGGTCTGACCGTGGCGAACCTCGTGGGCGTACCGCTCGCGACGGCCGCTGGGCAGCAGATCAGCTGGCGGACGGCGTACCTCGCGGTCGCGGCCATCGCCGTGGTCACCGCGGCGGCGATCGCGCTCTGGGTGCCGAGGGTGCCCAAGGTCGAGGGCGCGTCGATGAAGGGCGAGGTCCGCGCGTTCGGGCGGCCGACGGTGTGGTTCGCGATCTTCACCGGCATGATCGGCTTCGGCGGCATGTTCGCCGTCTACTCCTACGTCGCGCCGCTGACCACCGAGGTGGCGGGGCTGTCGACCGGGGTCGTGCCGTGGGTCCTCGCGGTGTTCGGGCTCGGCATGACGCTCGGCGCGACGTTCGGCGGCCGGTTCGTGGACCGGTCGGTGACGCGCTCGGTGTTCGGCGGGCTGGTGGCCGTCTGCGTGATCCTGGTGCTGTTCGGGCTCACCGCGACCATCCCGGTGTTCCTGTTCGCGTTCCTGTTCCTGCTGGGCTTCGTCGTGCAGATCCTGGCGGCGGCCCTGCAGGTGCGGCTGATGGACGCCTCGCCGGACGCGCCGTCGCTCGCGGCCTCGTCCAACCACTCGTCGCTCAACGTCGCGAACGGCGCGGGCGCGTGGCTCGGCGGGCTCGCCATCGCGGCGGGCTGGGGCTACACCTCCACGGCCTGGGTCGGTGTGGGCCTGTCGCTTGCGGGTCTCGCGATCGCGGTGGCGTCGGTGCTCTACGAGCGGCGCGCCTTGGAGCGGGAGACCACGAACCACACGAGGGCGATGGCCAGCGCGGCCAGCACCGCCGTCGACACCCACCCCAGGTAGCGGTCGACGAGCTCGTAGTTCTCGCCGAGCGCGTAGCCGGCGAGGATCAGCGCGGTGTTCCACACGAGGCTGCCGGCCGCGGTGTAGAGGGTGAACTTCACGATCGGCATCCCCGACACCCCGGCCGGGATGGAGATCAGGCTGCGCACGACGGGCACCATCCGGCCGATGAACACGGCCCTGTTGCCGTGCTTGTCGAACCACGCGTCGGACTTGTCCACGTCGGACACCGTGACGAACGGGATCCTGTCCGCGACCTTGCGCAGCCGCTCCAGCCCGAGCCACGCGCCCAGCCCGTAGAGCACGAGCGCGCCCACGACCGAGCCCGCCGTCGTCCACAGGATCGCGGCGACCAGCGAGATCTTGCCCTGGCCCGCGGTGAACCCCGCCAGCGGCAGGATGAGCTCGCTCGGCACCGGCGGGAACACGTTCTCGAGGGCGACCGCGAGCCCCGCGCCGGGCGATCCGAGGGCCTCCATCAGCCGGGTGATCCACTCCATGGTTCGAATTACCCGTTTTGCCCGGACTCTCAACCTCAGGGTGGAGACGGATCTCCACCCGCACTGGGTTCCTGGGTCGAGGCGCTGAGCTGCCCGGATTCCTAGCGTTGCAGCCATGACCGGAACTGTTGAGATCGTCCTGATCGCCGCGGCGATCGTCTACGTGATGGCACGCCGGCTGGCAGGGGAGCCCGCCGTCGGCAAGCGGCTGTTGCTGCTCCCCGCCGTCCTCGGCGTGATCGGACTGACCCAGACGTCGGTCCCCTCGGCGGACGCAGTGGTGTTCCTCGCGGTCAGCGTCCTGCTCAGCGCGGTGTTCGGCGTGCTGCGCGGCCTGACCATCCGCACCTACGAGCGCGACGGGCTGGTGATGCTGCGCTACACGGTCACGACGGTCGTGCTGTGGGTGGCGAGCATCGCCGCGCGGTTCGCCCTGGGGTTCGCGGCGAACCTGCTCGACCCCGGCGCGGTGCAGGCGGGCAACGGGCTGATGCTCGTCGTCGGAGCCGGCCTGCTCGCCGAGGGGCTGGTCGTGATGTCGAAGGCCGTCCGGGTCGGCGGCCGGGTCGTCTGGGCCAAGGGCCGCGACGGCGAGCCGCACCGCACGTCCGCGTTCGTCGACTCCTGGCAGGAGAAGGTCCGCGGGACCGGGCATGATGCGTCCCGATGACGTTCGCCGACGAGTTGTTCCGCCCCCTGGTCGTGCTGGTGATCTCCGTGGTCACGGTGGTCCAGCTGATCGACCGGCCGCCGCGGCTGCCCGAGCTGACCTGGGCGCTCACCGCCGTGACGGTCGCGACGGCGCTCGCGGCCGCGCTCGGCCGGGTGCCGGGCCGCGCCCGCACGGCGGTGGTCGTGGTGTCCGTGCTGGCGGCGGCTCCGCTGTTCGCGCTGACACCGGCCACCGCGGGCGTGGCGTTCGTGTTCGTCGCGTCCGGCACGGCCGGGCGTGAGATCGAGTCGAGGCAGGTCGCGGTCGGTGTGGCGGCCGCGGGTGCGGTGCTCGCGATGGTCTGCACGTGGATGTCCGGCTCGCCGGACGTCCCGCCGTGGTGGCTGTGCCTCACCGCCGGCCTGCCGGTGTTCCTCGGCATGATCCGCCGGGAACGCGACGCCGCCGCGGCCGCCGCCGAGTACGCGGCGGCGCTGGAGGAACGCGGCCGCATCGCCCGCGAGATCCACGACGTGGTCGGGCACGCGCTGTCCGGCGTCGCCGTGCAGCTGGACATGGCCGACGCCCTGCACGCCGCCGGCAAGTCCGAGGAAGCCAACGAGGCCGTGCTGCGCGCACGGGCGTTGGCGGTCTCCGGCCTGAAGGAGACCCGGCGCGCGGTGCACGCGCTGAGGGAGGACTCGCTCTCGTTGCCGGAGTCGCTGGCCAAGCTCGCCGAGAGCCACCGCGCGTCGTTCCGCGTCGCCGGTGCCGGTGAGACGGGCGTCGAGACCACGCAGGCCGTCCTCCGCACGGCCCAGGAAGCCCTCACCAACGCCCACAGGCACGCGCCGGGAGCCGAGGTCGGCCTGGTGCTGGAGTACGAGCCGGAGTCGGTGAGGCTGACGGTGACCGACGACGGGAAAGAACACCGGGCGGGCAGCGGGATGGGCCTGACCGGCATGCGGGAACGGGCCGCCCTGCTCGGCGGCACGCTGGCCGCGGGACCGGGAGGTCCCGGGTGGACGGTGCGATTGGAGCTGCCGCGGTGATCAGGCTGTTGATCGTGGACGACCAGGCCGCGGTGCGCGACGCGCTCGCCGTCATGCTCGACCTCGACCCGGACATCACGGTCGTCGGCACCGCGGCCGACGGACGGCAGGCCGTCGCCGCGGTGGCGGACCTGGCGCCCGAGGTGGTGCTCATGGACCTCAACATGCCGGTGATGGGCGGCGCCGAGGCGACCGCCGCGCTGCGCGACTCGCACCCGTCCCTGCCCGTCGTCGTGCTGACCACGTTCGACGACGACGAGTCGATCCTCGCCGCGCTGCGGGCCGGCGCCCGCGGCTACCTGACCAAGGACGCCGACCGCGGCACGATCGTCCAGGCCGTGCGCGGCGCCCACGCGGGCAACGCGATCCTCGACCCCGCCGTGCAGTCGCGGTTGCTCGACCTCGCGAGCCGCGGCCCCGCCACCGGCCCCGGCGTCGACCTCACCGCCCGCGAACGCGAGGTGCTCGACCTGATCGGGCAGGGCCTGCGCAACCAGGAGATCGCGCGGCGGCTGTTCATCAGCGAGGCCACCGTGAAGACCCACATCAACAACCTGTTCGCCAAGGCCGGCCTGCACTCGCGGGCCGACGCCGTCCGGCTGGCACTCGACCTGCGCTGAGACCGCGCGCTGCACTACCGTTGTCAGCCTTCTGCGCAGGGAGGCAGACGGTGCGAGGAGCCGTAGCGGCGGGTCACCCGCTCACCGCCGAGGCGGGTGCGGCGATGCTGCGCGCCGGCGGGAACGCCGTGGACGCGGCCGTCGCGGCGATGCTGACCTCGTGCGTCACCGAGCCGCTGCTCACCGGGCTCGGCGCCGCCGGGTACATGATGATCGCCCCCGCCGGGCGGCCGCCCGTGCTGCTGGACTTCTCCGCCGAGGCACCCGGACGCGGCAGGACGGGGCAGCGGGCGCCGCTCACCCCCGTCGTCCTGCGCTTCGGGGACGTGGACCAGGAGTTCCAGGTCGGGCCATCGTCCGTGGCCGCGTACGGCCTGCCCGCCGGTGCGGCGCTCGCCGCCACCTACGGCCGTGCGCCGCTGGAGGACCTCGTGGCCACCGCCGCGACGCACGCCCGCGAGGGGCACCTGGTCAACCGGTACCAGGCGTACGTCACGTCGTTGCTGCTGCCGCTCGCGCGGAGCATCGGCCTGAACGCCCTGGTGGAGGGCGAGCTCCTCGTGCGGCACGACGTCGCCGACGCGCTCGACCGGCTGGGCCGCGAGGGCGCGGAACCGTTCTACACCGGTGACATCGCCGCCGCGATCGTCGACGAGATCGGCACCCGCGGTGGCGACCTCACGCACGCCGACCTCCGCGCGTACGAGGTGGTGCGACGCAAACCGCTGCACGTGCGGCACCGCGGCCGTGACATCCACACGAACCCACCGCCCGCCATGGGAGGTGCGTTGCTCACGCAGATGCTGGAAGCGTTGCCGGACAACCCGTCGCAGCAGGACCTCGTCCGAGCGCTGGCCACCCCGAAGCGGCCGCTGAACCGGCTCGGCTCCACCACGCACATCTCGGTGCTCGACGCCGACGGCACGGCCTGCTCCGTCACGACCACGAGCGGCGCGGGCTCGGGCATCTCGGTGGCCGGCGTGCACCTGAACAACATGATGGGGGAGGAGGACCTGTCGCCCGACGGGTTCTTCAGCCACCTGCCCGGCGACCGGCTGCCGTCGATGATGGCGCCGACCGTGGTGACCAAAGACGGCGGCGCGGAGCTGGTGCTCGGCAGCGCGGGGTCGAGCCGGATCTCCGGCGCGATCCTGCAGGTGCTGGTGAACGTCCTCGACCGCGGGATGGCCGCCCAGGACGCCGTCGACGCGCCGCGGATGCACCTGAGTGGCGACCACCTCCACGTCGAACCGGGAATAAAACCGGAAAACGAGTTGCCGGTGACGTTCTTCCGCGCGCCGAACATGTTCTTCGGCGGGTGCCAGCTGGTCGAGATGACCGGTTCCGGCCTGCTCAGGGGTGGTGCGGATCACCGCAGGGACGGCGCTGTCGTGGTCGTGTGAGATCTTGCCCGCACAATGGGATATCCGGTTTCCCGATGGCGGGACGACAGCGGACGATGAGCGGGTGACGGCACTCAGCGAGAGAAGATCCTCGCCGCTCCTGTCCCGTACCTTCCTCCAACTCTCCGTCATCAGCGTCGTGTCCGGCATGTCGATGGCGTTCGCGCTGCCGTTCAACTCGCTCTTCCTCACGAGCGAGATCGGCGTGACGCCGTTCCAGCTCGGCTTCTTCCTGATCGTCAGCCCGGTCGCGTCGGTCGTGGCGAGCACGGTCATGGGCAAGCTCTCCGACGGCCGGGTGCAGCGCCGGTACATGCTCGCCGCGGGCGGTGTCGCCGGCGCGGTCGGCTACGGCCTGTTCGCCGTGCTGCGCGACTACTGGTTCCTGCTCGGCACGTCCGTGGTCTTCATCGCGGTCACCTCGTCGTTGCTGCCGCAGCTCTTCGCCTACGGCCGGCAGGTCTCGCGGGGCCCGTCGATGGTGGTCAGCGTCCTGCGCACGCTGCTGTCCGTCGCGTGGGTCGCCGGACCGCCGGTGGCCGCGCTGCTCGTCGCGAAGACGGGCTGGGTGGGCCTCTTCGGCTCGACCGCCGTCCTCAGCGCCGGCGTCGCCGTGCTCGCCCTGCTGCTGCCCGTGCCCGCCGCGGAACCGGAGGACGAACCCGCCGAGGAGGCCGCTGCCGGACCGGTGCGCGGCACGATGGCGTTCGTCTCCGCGGCCTTCACGTTCATGCAGGGATCGGTCGCGCTCGCGGTGAGCGGCCTGCCGCTGTTCATCACGACCAACCTCGGGGGCACCGCGGGCGACGCCGGCATCACCATGGGCCTGTGCGCGGCGCTGGAGATCCCGATGATGCTGTGGTTCGGGGCGCTGGCGAACCGGATGTCGCAGCACCGGCTCGTGCTCATCGGCGCGGCGATCTCGCTGAGCTACCACGGCCTGATGGTGTTCACCGACGCCGTCTGGCAGGTGATGGCCCTGCAGCTGCTGCACGCCACCGTCATCTCGCTGGTGATGGGCGTGGGCATCACGTACTTCCAGAGCCTCGACCCGCTGCGGCCCGGCCACGCCACGACGATGTTCAGCAACACCCAGATCGTCGGCAGCATGGTCGCGGGCGCGTTGCTCGGCGTCTCCCAGGGGCTGGGCTTCCGCTGGGTCTACGGCTTCAGCTTCACCATGTGCGTGTGCGGCCTGGTGTTGCTGCTGCTCGCGGGCAGGCTCACTGGATCGTCGAGGCGGTGACCTCCGGCTTGCCGCCCGCGCCGAGGTAGAAGATCCCCTTGATCGTCTCGAAGCCCAGGCTGGGGTTGCGGCGCAGCGTGGAGCCCTCGACCGACATCGAGCCCGAGTTGTCGTTGCTGACGAAGAACACCGCGCCGCCGCCCTCGTTGGCCTGGTTGTCCTCGACCAGGGACCCGGCGAGCCGCAGCGTGAACGTATTGCCGTCGTTGTAGATCGCGCCACCGCTGCCACCACCCGGCGTGCCGGCCCGCGCCGGGTTGGCGCCGCGGCCGACGGCCTTGTTGCCCTTCATCAGGCTGTTGAGCACCACCCACGACGTGCCGATGCTGCTCAGCGCGCCACCGTTGGCGCAGACGCCGCCTTCGAAAGTGCTGCCGGTGATGTGGACGGGTCCATCGCGGAACTGGTCGAGCACGCGGATCGCCGCGCCGCCCAAGTCAGGACCGCCGGCGTCGCACTTGTTGCCCGCGAAGCGGGAATTGACGACCTTCAGCTGCCCGCCGCGCACGAACAGCGCGCCGCCACCGCCGCCCTCGGTCTCGTCGCCGGTGGAGTTGCCGTCGGCGAGCGTGATGTTCTGGACGACGAGCTTCGGGGCGTCCTGGTCCTGGCAGTGCGAGGTCGTGATGCCGAGCGCCTTGTCGCAGGTGTTCTGGTAGAGCACGCGGCGCTGTCCCCGGCCGCTCAGCGTGATCCGGCCGCCGCCGTCGAGCACGACCTTCGCGCCCGAGCTCGTGCGGACCTTCGCGGTCGCGGCCATCGGGATGGTGAGCGGGTCCGGCCCGCAGCTGAACGTGATGACGCCGCCGGCGGCGACCGCGTCGACCACGGCCTGCGAGGTGCAGGACGCGGGCGTGCCGGTGCCGACCACGCGGGTGGGTTTGGAGGTGTCCTCGGCGGCGGCTTCCGGTGGCACGGCGGCGGTGCCGTTCGGGTTGCCGAACTTCGCGACGGGAGGCGGGGGAGGGGGCGGTGCGGCGGGAGTCGAGGAGGCGGCGGCGCTGCTGGTGCTCGACGGTGGCGTCACCACGGTCACGGTCTGCGATGGCGACGCCGTCGGTAACGACGGGGCGGCGACGGGGGAACCCTGGACCGTCGTGCCGCAGCCGGCCACGAGGGCGGCGAGCAGCACGACTACCTGTCTACCTGACATGGCGGGCACCCTAAACCGGATGTCCCGCTGGGCAAAGTGCCTGGTGGGACTATGCGAGACCAAGGCGTTCCCGATGCGTGTCACGACCGTGACTCCGCGGACCGGGACAAGACCCGGTTGTGCGCGCTCTCACAGCCCGACTCCGCTGGTGCGCAAGGTGTCCGTGCTGACTCGTGGATCAAGTGTTCACACCTTGCTGGTCCGGTCGTCGTCACGCGCCGTGGACGAAACGGCGTAGCCGGGTGCGCGGGGAGTGGTGGGTTGCGGTCAAATGACCCGTTCGTGAAAGAACCACGCGTTCGAGTGACCCTGCGCCCCTGGCACACTGCGCTCCGTGCCGACCGAGTTCTCCGACGATCGTCCGACCGAGCGCCTCTTCAAGCCCGACCCAGCCCTCATGGAGGCTGCCAGGGCTCGGGGTCGCGCGCGCTGGGCGGCGGCCGGCGAGGCGAAGGCGCAGGAGCGGAAGCCGCCGGACAACCCGCTCAAGCCGCGTGCCGCCGCGATCGCCGCCATGGTGGCGATGCTGGTCCTCGGCGGGATCGCGATCGCGACGTTCAACGGCGGCTCGGGCGCGGACGGCACCGACCTCGCGCAGCCCTCGCACAGCTACGTCCCCGGCCTGATCACGCCGCCGGAGGACCTGCCGGTGGACTCGGAGAGCCCGTACCCGACGTCCGGCCGGCCGACCTCGACCCAGGCCGCCATCCCGCCGCCCGCCGGCGACACCGGCAGGGCCCCGGCCGGTGTCAGGTCGTTCACCACCGGCCCCGGCTGCGGCGGCTACACCAACGTCGGCCTCTACCGCGACGGCAGGAAGGGCTGGGTCGACCACGGCGACGGCACGTGCGGCTCCTCGTTCGTGTCGATCCCGATGTCCGGCGACGCCCGCCGCGACGACGCCTCTGCCTACGCGCAGTGGACGTTCACCGTCTCCGGCTCCTGCGACCTGTCGGTGTTCATCCCGAACGGCGGCCTGGAGGAGGTCGGCGGTAACCCGACCGTGTACTCCGTGTTCGACCGCAACGGCGTCGGCGGCACCCCGATGGCGTCGTTCGCGATCAAGCAGGTCGACAAGCGCGGTCAGTGGGTCGGCGCGGGGAAGTTCAGGGCCAGCGGAAACCTGACCGTGCAGCTCCTCACCCGAGGTCAGGACTGGAACGGCTCCGGACCGACCTACGCCCATCACGCCGCGAGCGCGGTCAGGGCAGACTGCACGGCGTGACGAGAGATCTTCATCTGGTCCGGCACGGCGAGGCGGCGCAGGACGGGTCCCGGCTCACCGCGCGTGGTCGCGGGCAGGCAGAGGCACTCGCGGAACGGTTGCGGGACAAGGGGTTCGCGGCCGTGCACCACGGCCCGCTGCCGCAGACCGCCGAGACGGCGTCGATCATCGCCGCCGCGCTGGACGTGCCCTGCCGGGTCGAGGCCGCCGCCGGCGACTACGTGCCCCACTTCGTTCCCGGCCAGGACGGCTCCTTCGACCGGTTCCCCGAGTCCGAACGCACCCGCGGCCCCGCGCTCGCGCACGAGGCCGAGACGCGGTTCGCGCGTCCCGGCGACGGCCCGGTGCTGGTGGTGACCCACTCGTTCCTGATCGCCTGGCTGGTCAGGGACGCGCTGGACGCCCCGCCGGAGCGGTGGCCGGCGCTGGACCACGACCACGCGGCACTGACGGTGATCCGCTACACGACCGGCGAGCCACCGCGCCTGGTCAGGTTCAACGACAGCGGGCACCTGGTGCGGCTCAGCTCGCCCTGAGCGTCAGCAGCGTGATCTCGCTCGGCGCGAACACGCGCATCGGCGGGCCCCAGAAGCCCGAACCGCGGCTCGTGTAGAGCTGCGTGCGGTCGCCGTGGCGGCTCAGGCCCGCCACGACCGGCTGCTGCAGCCGCACGAGGTAGTGGAACGGCCAGATCTGCCCGCCGTGCGTGTGGCCGGAGAGCTGCAGGTCCACGCCCGCCTCGACGGCCTTCCCGATCTCCGACGGCTGGTGGGCGAGCAGCACGACGGGTGCCTGCGCGTCGGCGCCGTCGAGCGCCCGCTTCAGGTCGGCCGCGTGACCGGGCTCGCCGGAGTGGTCGGCCGTGATGTCGTCGATGCCCGCGAACACCAGGCGGGCGCCGCCGCGTTCGAGCGTCTCGTGCTCGTTGTGCAGCGCCTTCCAGCCGAGCCGGGTCATGAGGTCGATCCAGCCCTGGGCGTTGGAGTAGTACTCGTGGTTGCCGGTGATGTAGAAGCGGTGCGGGGTGGTCACGTCGCCGAGCGGCGTCGCCTGCTCCAGCCGCTGCTGGGCGGTGCCGTCCGCGATGTCCCCGACGTGCACGGCGACGTCGGCGCCGAGCCCGTTGACGGCGTCGACCATGCCGCGCGACCACTTGGCGCGGTTGATGGCGCCGTAGTGCGTGTCGGTGATGACGGCGACCGTCAGGCCGTCGAACGCCGGGTCGAGGCGCGGGAGGGTGACGTCCTGGCGCTTGATCCGCGGCACCCGCATGGCCTCGTACACGCCGTAGGCGGTGATGGCGACGATCAGCACGGCCAGCAGCACGGCGGTGAACCGCGCGCGGAACGGGTTCTCCACGCCGCCGAGCGCCAGGCCGAGCCGCACGAGGTCGGTGATCAGCGTCCAGACGAACGCGATCCACACGAACCCGAGCAGGAACTGCGAGATCCGCGCCGCCCGGTCGCTGGTGCGCCGCGTGAACAGCACGATCATCGCGACGGCGGCCGCGGCGAACACGACCGCCGCGACCGGCCGCACCGGGTCCGGCCACTCCGCGCCGGCCGCGAACAGGCCCTCGAACGGCACCCAGAACAGCAGCGTCGTCACGGTGAGGAGGACGAGCGTGAACACCACCCGCCGTACCGTGATGCGGGGCCGGGTAGCGGTGGTCGTCATCGGTGCATCCTCCTGCGGGGTTCGGCTCAACCCATCTCAACGCATCCGGCTCGCCATTTGTTCGCAGGACGTCCATCACAGGGCGGAAACGCAACCGGGACCTCCGCCGCGAGTCCTCATAGCGAGTACTTCGAGACTCCCGAACCCCACGACCTAGAGTGAGCGACATGATCTTCTACACCGACGAGGAGAGCCGCACGCTGCGCACCGCCGTGTACGGCGCCATGCTGCTGGTCTCCCACGCGGACCCCGGCCCCGTGCTGGAGGAGCGGTTCGCCGGCCTGCGCGCCCTCACCCACCTGTCGCACGACCTGCGCGGCGTGCTCGGCGGCGCGCGTCCGTCCGTGCCGAGCGGGAGCGACGAGGAGATCGAGCCGGTCATCCTCGAGGCGCTGCGGTCGTCGATGAAGACGCTGTCCGCGAAGTCGCCGGAGGACGCCGCCGACTTCCCGCGCGCCGTGCTGGCGATCTGCCGCGAGGTGGCGGAGGCGGACGGCGTGGTGGTCGACTCGGAGAACGCGATGGTGGCCCGCATCGAAGGTGCTCTCGCGCTCTGACCCGTCCCGTGGGCCGTTCGAATGAACGGCCCGCGCTCGGCTAACGCAGGGCGACCGGGTGCGATCAGACGGTCATGAATGGCCTGTACGACGGGGAGTTCGCCGGCTACAAGATCGCGTCACCGGAGGAGCTGGACTCGGCGCTGCGCGAGGCGGTCGTCGCCGTCGACGCGAACGTGCTGCTCGACCTCTACCGGTTCGCGTCCCAGACGTCGAACGACCTGATCAAGACCCTGCAGGGCCTGGGAGACCGGCTGGTCGTCCCGCACCAGGCCCTGCGGGAGTTCTGGCGGCACCGCCAGCGCTCGCAGGGCAGCCCGCGCGGCGCGACGAAGTCCGCCAGCGACGCGCTCGGCAAGGCCGCGCGGTCCATGAACGACACCCTGCGGAACTGGGCGAAGGCCGTGGGCGTCAACGCCGGCGAGGTCGCCGGGCTCACCGCACAGGTCGACGACTTCGTCGGCTCTCTGCAGGACGAGCTCGAGCAGGCGCTCGCGGAGGCCGACGCGGAGCGCGTGGGCGACCCGATCCTCGAACAGCTGGAGGAGCTGCTCGCCGGCAGGGTCACCCCGCGGCTGCCCGACGAGGAGCACGCGGAGTGCGTCGCCGAGGCGAACCGCCGCATCGACGCCGAGGTGCCGCCCGGCTACAAGGACGCCGACAAGCAGGACGACGACTCCGCCGACGGCGGCGCCGGCGACTACCTCGTCTGGTACCAGGCCACCCGGTACGCGGCGGGCCAGGACCGGGACCTCCTCATCGTGACCCGCGACGAGAAGGAGGACTGGTGGTGGCGCCAGGGCGCGGACTTCATCGGGCCCCGCCCGGAGCTCGCCCTCGAGTACGGCGCCCTGACCGGGCGGCGGCTGTTCCTCATGCGCCCCACGGACCTGCTCGCCCGCGCGTTCGTGCTGGAGGTGGTCGTGGACCGGGAGTCCTCCGCGGACGCGAGCCGCGTCGCCGACGACGAGGCCGCCGAGGAGCCCGCGACCGCCGAGTGGACTCTCGACGCGGTGGCCGCGCTGCTGGAGCAGCTCGACGACCAGGCGCCGGTGCAGGCCGCCGCACTCCGCCTCGCCACACCGGACAAGCGCGGCCGGGTCAGCCGTGAAGAGGTGTACGTGCTCGGCGACTACTCCGACGAGCGGATGCTGCGCGGGTTCACCCGGCCCTACCACCGGCTCACCGCCGTCCTGCAGGCACGCGGGGTGGTTCCGCCCGGCGTCCCGCAGATCTTCGTCGCCCGCTACCCGGACGGGGTCAGGACCTCGTACTTCAGCGTGCCGGACGAGGTCCCGCCGCTGCTGGAAGCGCTGGCCCAGCGGGCTGCCGGTCTGCCGAGACAGGACTGACGTCCTCACACTGCGTGACCGCGTCGTCTCAGCGGGTGGGCGCTGGGCCGAACGGTGGATGTGCGGCGGTGTCCCGGTGGCAGGGTGGGTCCTCCAGGGGATCAACGCTTGGGGGAGCCGTGGAACTGTCTCGTCGCGAACTGCTGACCCGCACCGGCCAGGCCGCCGCCGTCGCCACCGCCGCCTCCACGCTCACGATCGGCACCGCGCGGGCGGAGCCGGGCGAGGGCGTGAAGCTGACGCAGGGCACCAACATCTCGGTGTCGCGGTCGCCGGACGGCCGGTGGCTCGCCATCGACCTCGTCACCGCGATCTGGGTGCTGCCGGCGGCGGGCGGCCGGGCCCGCAAGCTGACCGACGAGCTGCAGGACGCGACGCTGCCGTCGTTCGGGCCCGGCGGCCGGATCGCGTTCCAGTCCTACCGGGACGGCAACTACCACCTGTACGTCATCGGGCTCGACGGGCGCGGGCTCACGCAGCTCACCAGCGGCAGGTACGACCACCGCGAGCCCGCCTTCTCGCCCGACGGCACGAAGATCGCGTTCGTCAGCGACCGGGCCGGGAGCTACGGCGTGCACGTGCTCGACGTCGCCACCCACCAGATCACCCAGCTCACCGGCGCGCCGGACGACGCCGCCGCGCCCCAGTGGTCGCGCGACGGCAAGCGGATCATCTACGTCACGGGCACGGCCACCGTGGACGTCGTGTCGTTGGACGGCACCAAGGAGCGGCTGGTCACGGCGCCCGCGGGCGCTCAGCTGTTCGGGGCCGCGTTCGGGCCGGGCGAGCAGCCCAGCTACACGGTGGTCCGGCCGGGGCAGGCCGAGCTGGTGCTCGGGACGACGGCGGTGGTGACCGGGCAGGACGTGTTCGGGTTCGCACCCGTCTGGGACGGCGACACCGTGCTGTACACGGCCGACGGCAAGATCCGCAGCCGGGTCGGCGGGTCCACGAAGGACATCCCGTTCGAGGCCACCGTTCCGGTCAGGAAGGTCGAGCGGCACCGCACGAAGAACCTCACCGGCGGACCCGTCAAGGGGATCGCGAGCCCCGTCGTGTCGAGCGACGGCACGATCGCGTTCCGGGCGCTCAACGCGATCCACCTGCTCGAGAACGGCAAGCTCACCAAGCTGACCGACGGCCGCTACTTCGACAGCGATCCCGACTTCTCGCCCGACGGCACGAAGCTGCTCTACGCCAGCGACCGGACGGGCGTCGCGCAGTTGTGGTTGCGGGACCTCGAGACCGGTGAGGAGAAGCTGTACGCGCCGGCCCCCGGCGCGCAGACCACGCCGCGGTTCTCGCCGGACGGCACGAAGGTCGCCTACGTCGACCAGGACGGCCAGGTCTGGGTCGTGGACTCCGCCGGACGCCGGCAGGTCACGCCGACGCTGTTCCAGCCCGGCAGGCCGACCTGGTCGAAGGACGGGAACACGGTCGCGCTCGCCGCGGTGAAGCCGTTCTCGCGCCGGTTCCGCGAGGGCACGAGCCAGATCCTGTCGGTCGACCTCGTCAGCGGCGAGCTCCGGTACACCGAACCCATGCCGTTCCGCTCCATCGCGACGCGCGGCGACGACGGGCCGGTGTGGTCGCCGGACGGCAAGAGCATCGCGTTCGTCGTCGAGAGCGTCGCGTGGGTGGTCGCCGTCGACGCCAAGGGGAACTTCCAGGGACAGCCGCGGCAGGTGACCCGCGAGGTCACCGACTCGCTGGCGTGGCACGGCAACGACCTGGTGTACCTCAACAACGGCCGCCTGCGGAAGTCCACATTGGACGGCAAGACGACCACGATCCGCGTGAACCTCAACTGGCGCAAGCCCAAGGCTCCCGACCAGAAGGTCGTGCGCGTCGGCGCCTACTGGGACGGCGAGGCGGACGGCCTCGAACAGAACGTCGACATCGTCGTGCGGGACGGCAAGGTCGAGGACGTGCGGCCGCACCGGGGACGTGCGGACGTCGACCTGTCGGGCGCCACCGCCATCCCCGGCCTGATCGACGCCCACAACCACTGGCACCTGCGCGGCCGCCAGTGGGGCGCGCGGCAGGGCAACGTCTGGCTGGCCTACGGCATCACGACGGTCCGTTCGCCCGGCGACCCGGTCTACCAGATGGTCGAGACCCGCGAGGCGCTCGCCGCCGGAACCCTGACTGGGCCGCGGTTCTACGCCACCGGCGAGGCCGTCGACGGGTCGCGCGTCTACTACAACTTCATGCGCCCGACGCTCAGCAAGGCCCAGCTCGACCTGGAGCTGCGCCGCGCCCACGAGCTCGGCTACGACATGATCAAGACCTACGTGCGGCTGCCCGTCGAGCTCCAGCGCGCCGCCGTGCGGCGGTCGAAGGTGCCGCTGTCGTCGCACTACCTCTACCCGGCCGCCAACCTCGGCATGGACGGCATGGAGCACGTCGGCGCCACCAACCGCCTCGGCTACTCCCACACCGTCACGCGGACGGGCAAGGCCTACCAGGACGTGGTGTCGCTGTTCACCGCGTCGGGCATGTCGATGACGCCGACCCTGTTCCACAACCGCGCGCTGTTCGCCGAGGACACGTCGCTGGTCACCGACGAACGCACCCGCGTGCTCTTCCCGCCGTGGGAGTACGAGCGCTACCTCGCCGACGCGAACAGCGGCGGCGCCACGTCGTCGATCGCGATCCTGAAGAACTGGGTCGAGTTCGCCCTGGCCGTGCACCGCGGCGGCGGACTGGTCATCTGCGGCACGGACGCGCCGCTCGACGCCCCGGCCACCGCCACGCACATGAACCTGCGCGCGATGGTGAAGTTCGGCTTCACGCCACGGGAAGCGCTCATCACCGCGACCCGCAACCCGGCGCGCTGGCTCGGCCTGCCGCTCGGCGCGATCAAGCCGGGCGCGCCGGCGGACATCGCGTTCGTCACCGGGGACCCGTTGCGGGACATCAAGGCGGCGGCGGCCGTCCAGCAGGTCATGGTGGGCGGGCGGCTGCACACCACGGCCGACCTGCTGGCGCCGTACCGCGACCGGCAGGTCACCACCGCGTCCGCCGCGCTGGACCCGTCGCCGTCAGCGGAGAACCGGCACTGGTGGCACGAACCGGAGTGGGCGGAGCACGTCTGCTGCGACCACTGACCCGGTTCGACTAGCGGGCGGGTGCCAGGACGATGTCGAAGCGGGAGCGCGCCCACGGCTTGTCGCCGAGCGCCCTCCCGTCCGGCGCCGGTGTGCCCGCCGGCTGGTCGGCGAACCGCTTGACGAGCGACTCCTTCACGCCGAACACGGAGTCGCCGACCTCCAGCTGCGGGTCGCCCTCGACGAAGATGTGCGTGACGAGCGTGCGGTAGTTCGCCGCGGTCACCATGAAGTGCAGGTGGGCGGCACGCACGGGGGAGCGGCCGACGGCGTCCAGGAGCGCGCCGACCGGGCCGTCGTGCGGGATCGGGTACGGCGTCGGAGTGACGCACCAGAAGGAGAAGCCGCCATCGGGCCGGGAGAACAGGTGGCCGCGGCCCGCCACGCGTTCATCGGTGTACTGGACGTCGTAGAAGCCGTCCTCGTCGGCCTCCCACACCTCGATCCGCGCGCCCGGGACGGGGTTGCCGTCGGTGTCGCGGACCGTTCCCTCGACCCAGCACGGGGTTCCCGCGGCGTCCCCCGCGATGTCACCGCCGTCGTCGACCAGCGGCGACTCCTCGACGAAGAACGGCCCGAACACCGTCGCCTCCGTGGCGTCGCCGTGGGCCTCGTTGTTCACGGCGATGGTCTGCATCGAGGCGCCCAGCACGTCGGACAGCAGGATGAACTCCTGCCGCCGGTCGTCGGTGGTGTGGCCGACCGCGGTGAGGAACTCGATCGCCTTCGTCCACTCCTGCTCGGTCAGGCGCGTCTCGCGGATGAACGCGTGCAGGTGCCGCGTCAGCGCCTCCATCAGCTCCTTGAGCCGCGGGTCCGGAGTGCGGGCGAACGACGCGATCACCTCGGCCGTCAGGCCCTCCTCGACCTGCCGCTGTGCGTCGGTGGTCATGCTCGGCTCCACTCGGTCGGGTTCAGGCCCGCCTGCGCGGCGGAGAGCAGCTCGGCGAGGTCGTCCTCGCTGACCGGCCGCGGGTTCGACGGCGGAACGGACGGCAGGACGAGACGGGCGGCCTCGCGGACGTCCGGCACGCCTCGCAGCACGTGGGACGCGCCGATCTCGTCGTAGAGGGACGCCAGGTCACCGCCGAGGACGCCGGCGATCCTCTCCGCCGCCTCGGGAGCCGCGGAACCGTTGAACGCCAGCACGTACGGCAGGACCGCCGTGTGGGTCAGGGCGTGCGGGAGGTTGTACGCGCCGCCCAGCACGTGGCAGATCTTGTGGTGCAGCCCCGAACCGGCGGAGGCGAACGCCACCGCGGCCAGGTAGGCGCCGTAGAGGGTCTGCTCGCGGCCGTCGAGGTCGCCCGGGTCCTTGCTGATCGACCGCAGGCCGGCGGCCAGCGCCCGTGCGCCCTCGACGGCGAGGGCCTGGTTGATCGGGTCGGCGCGCGGGGCCCACAGCGAGTCGACGCAGTGCGCCAGCGCGTTGCAGCCCGAGGCGATCGACAGGTCCAGCGGCATCGAGGACGTCAGGGCCGCGTCGTAGACGACGGTGACGGGCAGGACCCGGTCGTCGACGCCGGTGGTCTTGCGCGCGGCCTCGGTCAGGCCCCACACGTTCGTCGCCTCCGACCCCGCGTACGTCGTGGGCACGGCGACGATCGGCAGGCCGGTGGTCAGCGCGACCGCCTTGGCCAGCCCGGTCGTCGACCCGCCGCCGACGCACACCAGCAGGTCGGCGCCGGACTCGGCGGCGACCGCGCGGGCCCGTTCGGCGTTCTCGACGGGGACGTGCGGGGCCACGTCCGTGCAACGCGCCGCCACGTCGATCCGCGCGGCCACCTCGGCGGCGGTCCTCCCGCCGATCAGCAGCACCCGCCGGGCGCCCAGGCGCTCGACCTCCGCGGCGAGGTGGCCGGCGGCCGCGCCGGTGCCGAACCGCACCCGCTGGCCGAGCGTGACGTGGTCGAACTGCCGGCTCACGCGCTTTCCTCCCGGCTCAGGACGGTGGTCAGGACGGACATCAGGTCGGCCTCCGGATCGGCGGGAAGACGAGGTGCGCGCCAGGCGACGTGCTTGTCGGGCCGCACCAGCACGGCACCATCCTCGTCCACACCGGACAGCCGCGACCAGTCGAAGTACAGGTCGGTCACCGCCTGCCCCGGCCCGATGACGACGGTCCGCAGCGGCACGCCGAGCCGGTCGGCGACCTTGCGCGCCGCGTCCGCCCACGCCTCGCCCGTGACGCCCGTCAGCAGCGTGAACTGCCCGTACGGCACCAGGTCGAGCGTGGAGAGCTTGCTCCTGCTGTCGCCGACCCACGCGTGCGGCAGCCGGGCGCCGGGCCAGGTCGATGGCTCGTAGAACAGCTCGGGGTCGCGGGCCGGCGCGGGACGGGTCGTGCCGTCCGGGACCACGGCGCTCGACTCGTACGACTGGCCCATCTCCACGCCGTGCGCGTTGAACTCGTAGTTCTTCAGTTCCATGGCCTCGCGGACGGCGGCGCGCTTGGCGGCACCGGCGGGGCTCGCGTCCTTGCGCTCCTCGATGAGCGCCTCCATCCGCTCCGCCGACTGCGTCGCGTCGAGCCCGAGCGCCTCGAACAGGGCGCCGAACTCGCGGGCGGACTTGTTGGCGCGCAACACGATCTGCCGTGCGACGGGAGCGCGTTCGTCGGTGTAGGTGTCGAGCAGCGCGGGACCGGCCTGTCCGTTCAGGACCGACGCGAGCTTCCACGCCAGGTTGTACGCGTCCTGGATCGACGTGTTCGAGCCCAGGCCGTTGCTCGGCGGGTGCTTGTGCACGGCGTCGCCCGCGCAGAACACCCGGCCCCGCTGCAACCGCGTCGCGTACTGCTCGTTGTTGCCCCACAACGAGATCCCGGTGATCTCCGCGTCCAGGCCGGGATCGCCGACGAGGTTGCGCACGATCCGCAACGCGTCGTCCTCGCTGACCTCGGGCACGCCCTGCGAGAGGTCGAAGCCCCACACGACCAGCCATTCGTTCCACGGCCGCACCATGCGCACGAGCCCGGCGCCGATGCCGCCGACGTTCGCGCCGGGCTGGATCACCCAGTACAGCACCGACGGCCGGTGCCGGCACAGCTCCGCGAGGTCGGCCTTGAAGGTGATGTTCATGGACCCGGCGACGTCCATCCGACCCTCGTAGGGCAGGCCGGCGTCGGCGGCCACGGCGGACCGCGCGCCGTCCGCGCCGATCAGGTACTTCGCGCGGATCGAGTACTCGGCGCCGGTGAGCCGGTCGAGCGCCCGGACGGTGACGCCGCCGGCGTCCTGCTCGTGGCTCAGGTACTCGGTGCTGAACCGGGTCTGCGTGCCGCGGGCCGCCGCGTTGCGGACGAGGACCGGCTCCAGGTAGGTCTGCGGGATGTCGCAGTTGAGCGACGGCGAGGCGAGCTCGTGGTCGGCGTGCCGCGCGGGGTGGGTGCCCCAGGTGAGGATGCGGCCGATCTCCTCGCCGGTGATGGACGTGCAGAACACCGTGTCGCCGATCAGGTGGTGCGGGGTGGCGTCCGCGAGCACCTGGTCCTCCACGCCGACGTCGCGGAAGATCTCCATCGTGCGCTGGTTGGTGATGTGCGCGCGGGGCGTGTTCGCCGTCCACCGGTACTTGGTGATCATGATGTTCGGCACGCCCAGCGTGGACAGGAACAGCGCCGCGGAGGCCCCGGCCGGACCCGACCCGACGACGAGCACGTCGGTCTCGACCACGGCGTGCGCCGGCGGGGACGTCTCGGCGAGACCGTCGTGGAAAGTCACCATGCCGGACACGCTGGCAGTCCGCGGGGCTCGAGAAGGGCCGCGCGCCCGCATGTGGCGGAAACAGGCAAAACTCAGGAGCGGAGCGTCGCCCTGTCCTGGCGGGGCGTGACGCCGAACCGCGCCCGGTAGGTGCGGGAGAAGTGCGCCTGGGAGACGAACCCGGTGCGCGCGGCCACGTCGGCCAGCGGGACCGGTTCGACCAGCAGGCGCCGGGCCGCGTCGAGGCGGGCGTTCAGGATGGCCTGCGGCACGCTCTCGCCGGAGCGCGCGAACAGGCGGGAGAGGTGGCGTTCCGAGTACCCGATCGCGGCCGCGACGCGGTGCGCGCACAGCTCCTGTTCGTGCAGGTGAGCGGTAATGAACGCGTGCGCGGCGGCCAGGGCGGCCTCCGGGGTGCGGGTGCCGAGGAGCGCGTCGAGCAGGTCGGTCGCGGTCCGCTCCAGCCCGTCCCAGTCGGCCGGGCCGCGCAACGCCCCCGACAGCGCCGCCACCAGCGCCCGCGCGTGCGCGTCGTCGTGGAAGCTGACCACCCGGGGCCGCACGGGTCCACGCCGCGGCACCTTCAGCACCAGTTCGGTGAGTCCGTCGGAGAACTCGCGCCGGAACGGCCGGTCGCCGTCCAGCACGAGCGCTTGGCCGGGCCCGACCCGTTCCTGGCCGCCCCGGTGCTCGAGGCGGCTCTCACCGGTGAGCATGAAGTAGACGACCACCCCGTCGGCGGGGCACTGCGCGATCTGCCGGACGTCCCGTTCGACGGCGTGCGGGGACCCGGTCACGTGGGCGACCTGCAGGCCGGGCAGGGACAGGTTCACCTCGGTCCCGTCGAACGCACGGCCTTCCTGCGGCGTGACCCGCAGTCCCACCAGGGCGCGGGCGTTGTGCTCCTCCCACCCGGCCAGCCTGCGCGCGCCGGGCAGGTCGTGCGTCCGGAACCTGGTCAGGCCGGGCGGGTGCACGAGTGCCATCCGTCCACGGTAACCCGCTGTGGGCGGAACGGGGGAGTGCTAGCGCTCCCACCCGAGGGCCGCGAACCGCGTCCCCGCCCGGTACGCGGCGAGCCCGGCGGCCGGGTACGGGATCAGGTCCTCCGGCAACGCGTCCAGCCGGAACCACCCCAGCTCCGAGCACTTCGCCGGCTCCCGGTTGACCGGCTCGCCGCTCCACCGCCGCACCTCGAAGAACAGGCCCAGCCGCGGTTCCACGCCGGTTCCGTTGGCGTGCAACGTGTGCACGTGCCGCAGGTCGTCCGCCTCGACGACCACGCCGATCTCCTCGAACGCCTCGCGGGCGGCGGCGCGCACCACCGACTCGCCCGCGTCGAGCTTGCCGGAGGGCAGGTGCCAGAGGCCGTCGAAGCGCGGGTCGGGGTCGCGGCGGCGGGAGAGCAGCACCTCGTCGTCGCGGACGAGCAGGACGTGGACGTCGATGAGGTGGCGGTCGGCCATCAGCCCACCGTAGGTGATCACCCGCGGGGCGACAGCCCGTCGAGCACCACGTCGACCGCGCGGTCCACGACGGCCCGTTCGCCCCTGGCGCGGGCGAGCGCGTCGAACAGCACGTAGATCTCGTCCACGGTCGCGTCCGCCCGCACCTCGCCCGCCTGCTGGGCGCGGGTCAGCAGCTCCCGCACGGCCTCGCGCACCCCGGCGGCCGCGGCGGCCACCTCGCCGGTGTGCTCCTCCAGCAACCCCAGCAGCGCCACCTTCGCCGGAGCGCCGGACACCATCTCGCGGAAGGTCTCCCGGAACGCGAGCCCGGCGTCGTCACCGCGCGACCGCGCCGTCTCCGCGAGCAGGGTCAGGTGGCGCACGACCGCGGCCTCGACCAGCGCCCGCTTGGTGGGGAAGTGCCGGAACACGGTGCCGATGCCGACGCCGGCCCTGCGCGCGACCTCCTCGGTCGACCCCGCGTCACCGGACTCGGCGAAGACCTCCTCGGCCGCGGCCAGCACCCGGTCCCGGTTCGCCCGCGCGTCGCTCCGCATGCCGCCATCTTCGCCGTTGCCAACCGGAGTATCGACTCCGTATTATCCGGAGTGATGACTCCGGAAATGA
>NZ_DASVFL010000212.1:0-10868 GCF_036380075.1 Lentzea sp.
GGACCGTGACACGAGGCGACCTCGGCCTGGATCTCTCGACGATCACGAGTGTGCTGCGTTACCACCACGTCAGCCAGCGTGCGCACGGCCTGGCAGGTCATCTCGCGTTCGAGGTGTCCGGAGAGGCGGAGGACATGACCATGGTGCTGTTGGTGCAGGCAATGCGGTTCATCGCCGGTCACGAGCTGGTTCACCACGCGTTCGGTCACACTACCACGGACCGGCATCAGGAGTACCAGGCCGACGCGGGTGCCCACATGACGCTGGTGAGGATGGGAGAGACGGGGCCTCGCAAGGCGACCTCCGCCAGCGTGCTCGCGCTGTGGGGAGGGCTGGTGGCCGTGCTCGCGGTGCACTCGGCGGAGAAGGCGCTGTTCATCCGATGTGGAGCCAGCCATCCGCCTGCCCTGGACCGCGTGCACGTGCTGCTCGCTCAGGTGGATCAGAACGTGCGGCGCTCGGCCGAGGTCTTTCTCCGGCCGCTGCTGACGGCGACGGATGCGGCCGCGGTCTTCGCCGAGGGTGCCGAAGTCTTCGACAGCAGCCGGGTGCTGTCCTCTCCGATGATCAGCAGCCCGTTGTCGGCGAGCTACCTGCGCAGTGTCGAGATCCTGGACGCGGCGATGTGCTGCCCGCCGGAGCGGTTGGTCGCGGGGATGAGTCAGGGAAGTGTGGATGGGCTGGGCGAAGGCGCGCGGCTGGCTTCCGCCGGGCGTGCGGCGGAAGCCCAGCACCGCTGGGGAGTGCGGGACGATGTGGTGCGGCGGCTCGTCGATCCTCTGTAGCCGCTGACATTTCACACCCTGGTATCACGTCTCGAGGAGGCGTTCGCCGGTCTCAGCCTGCCGAGGAACACCGTCGCGGTCACCGGTGCCAGCTTGCTGGCGCCCGCGTTGAGTCAGGTCGCCACGACGTAGTCTTCCGCCTGATCAGGAAAGGGTGGCCGGGAGGTTCTCGAAGCCGCGCAGGATGCGGGTCGGGCGGCGGCGTGCGCCGGGGAGCGGCTGGAGGTCCGGGAAGCGCTCGAAGATCGTGCGCAGGCCGATCTCCCCCTCCATGCGCGCCAGCTGGGCGCCGAGGCAGTAGTGGCGGCCGGCGCCGAACGAGACGTGGTCGCGGGCGTTCTGGCGGGTCACGTCGAACGCCGACGGGTTCTCGAAGACGGACGGGTCGCGGTTGGCGCCCGCGAGCACGGTGGTGACGAGCTGGCCGCGGCGGACCGGGACGCCGGCGACCGTCGTGTCGCGGGCGCACATGCGGCCGGTCAGCAGCACCGGCGGGTCGTGGCGCAGGACCTCGTCGACGGCGTTGCTCCAGAGTTCCGGTTGTGCGCGCACGGCTTCGAGCTGCGCCGGGTGCCGGGTCAGCAGCGAGATGCCGTTGCCCAGCAGGTTGACCGTCGTCTCGAAGCCGGCCGCCAGCACCAGGCCCGCGGTGGCCTTGAGCTCGCGCTCGGTGAGGCCCTCGCCGTCCTCGCGGGCGGTGATCAGGCGGCTGAGCAGGTTGTCGCCGGGGTTGCGCCGCAGCGCGTCCAAGTGGTGGCTCAGCCAGGCGTCGAACGTGGTCAGGGTGGTCTCGACGGTGCGGAACACCCGCCACGACAGGCCGAGGTCGAGGCTCGGGGCCGCGGCGCCGCCGAGTGCCAGGACCGTGGCGCGTTCCTCCTGCGGCACACCGAGGATCTCGCTGATCACCGTCACCGGCAGCAGCCCGCAGTAGGCCTCGATCAGGTCGACCGGGCCGGCCGGGTCGAGGTCGTCGAGCAGCTCGTCGGCGATCTGCTGGGTGCGGGCGCGGAGCTGTTCGACGGCTCGGGCGGTGAAGACGCGGGTGACGAGCTTGCGGTAGCGGGTGTGCGAGGGCGGTTCGACGGCCAGCAGCGACGGAGGGCGGACGGGGTGCATCACGTCCGTGTCCGACCACGCGGCGAGCTTGCCCAGGATGCCGGCGCCGAACCGCGGCCGCGCCGTCACGAACGCGTCGTCGGACAGGACCGCCTTGACGACCTCGTGCCGGGTCGTGGTGTGGCCGACCTGCGTGGCGGCGAGCGGGCCGCGTGCGCGGATCTCGTCGAACAGACCGGTCAGGTCGGCGCCGGTGGAGGCCTCGACCGTGATGCGGCCCTGGAGGTCGCCGCGGCGGGCGGCCAGGCGCAGCACCGTGCGCGGCAGGGCGTGGCCGATGCCCCAGCGCACCGCGGGCTTGACGTGCTGATCAGCCAGGGTCGTCACGCTTCGCAGCGTGGCCGGTGGGCCGCCACGAGTCAAGGTTTGGGCCGTCCGGAGGAACGGAGGTCCACTTGGGACTGCACGATATGGTGCCGCGCCATGGAGATCCGGGCGCTGCTCGACCGCAGGGACGACGACCGCTTCGCGCAGGAGGTCGAGGAGTTCGCGGCGGCACAGGGGATCACGACGTTCCAGCAGATCATCGACCTGATGGCGACCGCGCGGGACGGTGACGTCGTGCGGCGGGCGTGCCGGGCGTTCTCGGTGCTGAAGGCCGACGACGAGGTCTACGTCGAGGCGTTGCGGCACCCGCACGAGACGGTCCGCCGCGAGGCCGCGAGCACGTTCGGCGGCGAGCACGCGCTCCTGCACGCCCGCGCACTGCTCGCGGTGCTGGCCGACGAGAACCCCGACGTGCGGCAGGAAGCGCTGTGGGCGTTCGGCACGATGGGTCCGGACGTGGTGCCGCTGCTGCAAGAGACACGTCGCACGGCGCGAGGTGCGGTGCGACGGGCCGCGCTGGTGGGGATCGCGGAGGCCGCGGGCCCGGACGCGTTCTCGGCGCGGGACCGCAGGGTCCTCGAGCGGTTCATCGCGGCCAAGGTCGCCGACGAGACGTCCGACGGCGAGGAGATGCACCTCTGCGGCGGCTGGTACGCGCTGCGGACGGACGACCAGGCGGCCGTGCTCGGCGCGTGCGACCTGCGGGACCCGGTGCCGGTGACCAGAGTTCTGGGCGCTCAGGCCTGGAACAGCGACCACCACGCGTGGGCGAAGGACGACGAGCACGTCGAGTGCGCCAGGGTCTACGTCACGGGCGCGTGGGACGGCTGGACGCTGGTGTTCGGCGAGCCGTTCGCGCACGGAACCCGTTCGGTGCCCGAGATCTGCGCGATGCTGAGCGCCGTGTTCGGCGAGGCGCACTACTACGGCATGAGCTGCGGTGACGCGTGGACGGCGTGGTGCGTCGCGGAGAAGGGCGAGGTCGTCCGCTACTACGACGCCTTCAAGGCCGAGGACCAGTTCGGTGCGCTCGACGTCGAGGACGGCTGGAACCTGCCGCACGACTGGAGCGAGGAGAACGAGGACCTCGAGGACATCTGGGCCACCGACGTCGCGCAGGAGCTGTCAGTCGACCCCACGGACTTCGAGGGTGACGTCGCGGGCCACGGCGTCCTCGCGTTGACGCAGTGCGGCCGCGTTCACGGCTCTCCCAAGGGTTTCCTGCAGATCAGCTCGTGACCGCCGGGACGATCGGCACCTCCAGGGCGCGGACGACGTCGTTGTCCGCGTCCGTGACCACGCCGGCGACCTCGCTGAACGGCAGCACCGAGAACCTCGACGCCGTCCCGATCTTCTCGGAGCTGGCCAGCACGTACGTGTCGGCGGCCTGCTGCGCCAGCGCGCGCTTCATCGCGGCTTCGTCCGCGTCACCGGTCGTGAGGCCTGCGTCTGGATGCACGCCCGTGACGCCCAGTAGGAACACATCGGCGTGCACGCCCCGCGCGGCTTCCACGGCAGCCGCGCCACACGCGACCATCGAGTGTTTGAACAGGCGCCCGCCGATCACGTAGACGTCCACGTTCTCGTGCTCCTCCAACGCACTCGCGATCGTCGGACTGTGCGTCACGACCGTGGCCCGGAAGTCGAGCGGTAGCGCGCGCACGACGGCAAGCGTGGTCGTGCCGCCGTCGAGGATTACCGTGCTGCCCGGTTCGATCAGCTTGGCGGCCGCTCGCGCGACCCGTTGCTTGCCATCGACCTCGACGCCCTGACGCGTCGCGTAATCAGCGATAGCGGGGGATGCGGGCAATGCACCGCCGTACACGCGTTGGCAGAGTCCCGCCGCCGCGAGATCACGCAGATCGCGGCGAATCGTGTCCTCGGAGATGCCGACTTCGGCGGCGAGATCCTTGGCGACGATCCGGCCGTCAGTGCGCAGGCGTTCGAGCAGCAGGTCACGGCGTTGGGCAGCCAGCATGCACGTTTCTCCTTGTTTTTGCCGAGTCTTGCACATTATGGTCGGCGGCATGCTGATTCTCATCGCGGGCCCCTACCGGTCCGGCACCGGGGACGACCCGGCCCTGCTGGCGCGCAACCTCGAACGCCTGGAGGAGGCGGCGTGGCCGATCTTCCGCAGCGGTCACGTGCCGATGATCGGCGAATGGGTGGCGCTGCCGGTGCTGCGCGGCGCCGGTGGCTCGTCCCCGGCGGACGCCATCGCGTCGGAGATCATGTACCCGACCGCGGAACGGCTGCTGCGGCACTGCGACGCCGTGTTGCGGCTGCCGGGCGAGTCGACGGGTGCGGACGAGGACGTGCGCATCGCCCGTGAGCGCGGACTGCCCGTGTACGAACGGGTCGAGGAGATCCCGGGCTACCGCGCTGCCTGAGTGTGGTCAGCCGCGGGCGGCGGCGACGAACTCGCGCATGCGGCCGTGGTCCTTCACGCCGCGGCTCGACTCGATGCCGCTCGACACGTCGACCCCCCACGGCCGCGCGGTGCGGATCGCGCCGGCCACCGTCTCCGGGTCGAGCCCGCCGGCCAGCACCCACCGGCCGGTCGGGCGGTTCTCATCGAGGCGCGAGATGTCCCACTGCTCACCGGAGCCGGCGACCGGCGAGTCGATCAGCAGCAGCTCCTCGCCGAACGCGCCGGTGCGCACGTCCGTCGACGGCCCGAGCGCGGTGGCCCTGACCAGCTGGAACGGCAGGTCCGCCAGCTCGTCGAACGCAGTCTTGGGGTAGTCGCCGTGCAGCTGCAACGCGCGCACGCCGGTCTTCAGGGCCAGCTCACCGGCCTCGGCGGCGGTGATGCCCCGCACGACGGCGACGGTCAGCACGTGGTCCGGCACGCCCGCGACCAGGGCGCGCGCCAGGTCCACGTCGATCTGGCGGGGACTGGTCGTGAGCACGACACCGATGGCGTCGGCCCCGGTCTCGACCGCGACGGCGACATCGGACTCGGTGCGCAGGCCACACAGCTTCACGAACACGACGTCCAGTCTAGTGCTTCGTTTCGGGTCCGAAGTGGACGGTCTGGAACGGTCCTCGCGCCCCGCGCGTCCGATCCCGGTACGCAGCCGAGGGAGGAACACCGTTGTCGGACGAGGACCGGCCGGAGTCGGTCGCCGGGTGGGAGCTGACCCGCCACGGCCGCCGGGAGGACTACCGCAAGAGCCTGGCCAACGGCGTCACGGTGCACGCGCGCTGGGACGGTGGGACCGGTGTCGTCGAGGCCCGCGTCGACCCGGCGGGCATCGGGCGCACGCTCACCAGCAGCCGCAAGGAGTTCCGCGACAAGGAGGCGTTCTTCACCGCCGCCCGGCTCGTCGTCGACGTGGCCGCCAACCTTCCGTCGTTCCGCATGGGCACCGAGACCCACGCCGAGCACGTCCTGACCGGCGAGGTGGCGGGCACCGTCGACGCGATGCCGGGCTCGGGCGGTCTGCCGGAGGCGGAGCTGAGGTTCACGCTCACCGACGGGCGCGCGGTCACGCTGATCCTCACCGAGGAGCAGGCGGACGACCTCACGTCGAGCATTCACTCGCTCAGCAAGCACGTGTGGTCCGTTTATCACGACTCCCTGGAGGACTCCGACGGGGAGGACGCCGATGAGGAGGACCCTGACGAGGAGATTCGGGAGGTGGCCGAGGTGCCGGACGTCAGCGAGGTCGACGCCGGCCCGGACACCGGGCACGAGCTGATGACCGTGCTGGAACAGCGGTTCGGCGTCACCCAGGACTTCCTGCTGGCCCACGTCGACTGGTCGGCCGTGGTCGTCGTCGGCGAACCCGCGGTCAGCACGTTGCTCGACCGCGCGGACGAACTGGCGCAGGCCATCGCGCCCCGCTGGTTCCCCGGCGCGGTGGAACGGCCCGGCGAGGTCTGGGTGGTGCTGCACCGGGCGTTCGGGGGCTGACGTTCTCCTGCCGGACGACGATCCACGGACTTGCCCTTCTGGTGGCACTTCAAGTGGTTCCTCCGCAGGTGGGTCTTCGCGGTGCTCGCCGGCGCGGCCGTCGCGGGCCTGCTGCTGGGAGGCCTGGGCGAGCTGGAGAACCTGTCGCTCGCGGTCATCGGCCCGGTCTGGGGGGACGCTGCTCGCCGGCGGCGCGTGCCTGGCGCTGGCGGCCCGGCGCGCTGGCACGGGCGCAGACCCTCGAACAGGTCGTCGCGAAGGCCGTCAGCCGCGAAGGGTTCGGCTGGGAGATCGAGCAGATTGCCTCCTCGGGGTTGCAGACGCGGGTGTCGTCGCTCACCTACGTCACCGGCCTCGCCGAGCCGGCGAAGGCGAGCCCGTGGCCGTGATCAGGGCTTGAACGGCAGCAGCTCCTCCTCCACGCCGGTCCTGACCACCACGCACGTCGACTCCGGCACCTCCTGCCACGCCCCGACCAGGTCGGCCAGCGGCTCGGACACGATGAGGCGCGAGTCGTCGGTCAGGTCGTGCAGCGCCGGGTTGTCCGGGTACTGGCGCCGCAGCGTCGTGACGTCGGTGCTGTGGAAGAGGCTGCGCGACTTGCCGCGGCTGGAGTAGCGGAACGCCCACGTCGTCGAGCCGTCGGTGACCGCGACGGTCATCTGCACCGGGTACTCGACGCCCGCGCGCCGTCCCACGTCCTCGACGAACTCCACCATGCGCGCCACGGCGGCGTGCGGGTCCTGCTCCAGACCGAAGCTGACCGCCAGGTAGAACATGATCTCGGAGTCGGTCGAGCCCTCGACCAGCGGGAACAGCTCGGGATCGATCGCCAGCATCAGCTCGCGCCGCACCAGCGGGAACTTGGCGATCAGCCCGTTGTGCATCCACAACCAGTTGCGGTAGCGGAACGGGTGGCAGTTGGACCGCTGCACCGCACCGCCCGTCGACGCCCTGACGTGCGCGAACACCCGGTCGACGGTGATCTGCGCGGACAGCTCGCGCAGGTTGCGGTCGTTCCACGCGGGCTCGGTGCTGAGGAACAGTCCGGGCGTTGAGGCGTTGCCGTACCAGCCGATGCCGAACCCGTCGCCGTTCACCGCCGTCGCGCCCAGGCGGGCGTGCTTGGACTGCATGACGAGCGAGTTCTCCGGCGCGTAGAGCAGCTCCTCCAGCAGAACCGGCGAACCGGAATACGCGAGCCACCGGCACATGACGACCTCCTCGAACCCAGTGCTACAGGGGAACACGTAGCAGACGCCGGTCGCGACGTTTGCGGCGACGCGCCCATCTCGGGCAGCATGGCTCGGGTGACGGTCCCTCCCGGCTTACGGCCCCCGCCCTATGAACGGCGAGGGAACTTCGAGACGATCGAGGTCCAGGCCCCGGCGGCTCCCGCTGGGCCGGTGGGTGCCGGCCCGATGAGTGCCGGACCGATGCGTGGGGCGCCGGTGGGCGCGGGACTTGTGAGCGCTGGGCCGGCGAGCGCCGGGCCGGTCGAGGTCGCCGACGCGCCGGAGGACCGCTCCGACATCGCCGTCATCGGCCCGATCGCGGCCCTCGTGCTCGCCCTGACCATCTGCACGCTGATCCTCGACCACCCGGCTGCCCGCGCCGTCGCCGCGGGACTCGCCACACTCGGCCTGGTCGTCGCGGTGGCCCTGATGCTGATGGCCAAGAAGCCGAAGCCGGGACGCCACGTCGCCCGGCACTCCGTCGACCCCGAGGCGACCGACCGGATCCCGCCCGGCTGGAACACCGTCGACCGGAACACGGGGAACCGCCGCCGCTGACCGGCGCCACCGCACGGTGCCGCTCCCAGCGGTCTCCGCCGGCTCACCTCAGGGTTGCCAGGCCCGCCTTCGCGTACTTCTCGTCCAGGTCGCCGCTCGGCGCCCCGCCCACGCCGATGCCCGCCACGGACGTGCCGTCGACCGCCACCGGGACGCCGCCGCCCAGGAACAGCGTGCCCGGGATGTCGCGCAGGGTGGCGCCCTGGCCCGTGACGCGGCCGGCGAGCTCCGAGGTCGGGGCGTTGAACGAGACGGCGGTGAAGGCCTTGCGGCGGGCGGACTCCTCGGTCTGCGGGCCCGCGCCGTCGCCCGCCAGCAGCACGACCAGGTCGCCGCTCCGGTCGACGACGGCCACCGTGACGCGCTGGTTCTCCTTCTCCGCCGCGTCGAGGGTGGCCTGCGCGGCCTTGATGGCGGCGTCGATGGTCAGCACCTTCTCGGTGCGGGTGGTGGTGCGCTGGTCGGCGGCCGCGTAGCCGCCTCCGACGGTGAGCACGACCAGGGTGGCGACGGAAACCTGAGCTGCGATCTTCTTGAGGTCCATGGCGACAACACTGCGCTGGTGCGCGGGGTTTGCCATGGTGGTGACGGTTGAACGCCGGTTCAACCCATCGGTTGACCCGTGGGGCCTTCCGGGTCGCCTAATGTCGCCGGGGTGTGGCTGCACAGGGCGATGCATGCGGGTTTCTACGTGCTGTTGACGGCGTCGGCGGCGCGGTACGTCGCGTACCACGGCGCCGATCTCGTCGTGCTCGGGCTGGCGCTCGCGCTGGGGCTCGGCTATCCCGCGAGCGTGCGGTGGACGCGGGCGTTGCCGGTCGTGCTCGCCGTGTGGCTGGTGCTGGTGTGGCTCGCGCCGAGCTTCGGCTGGTGCGCGATCCCGTTGTTCTTCCAGTGCCTGCGCCAGCTCAAGCCGCGCGTGGCCCTGCCGATCGCGGCTGTGCTCACGGCGGCCGTGGTGCTCGCGCAGGTCAGGCTGGCGGCGACGTTCGACTGGTCGCTGGTGCTCGGGCCGGTGGGGGTGGCGGTGCTGACGGCGGCGGTGTTCTTCGACCGCGCGCGGCTGCTGCACGAGGCCGGGGTGCTGGAGGAACGCCAGCGGCTCGCGCGCGAGATCCACGACACGCTGGCCCAGGGGTTCTCGAGCATCAACCTGCTGCTCTCGCTCGGGGAGACCGGCAAGGCGGCCGAGGTCGCGCGGGAGAACCTGGGCGAGGCGCGGCGGTTCGTGCGCGACCTGGCGCCCATCCACGGCACGCTTGTAGACGCCTTACACCGGTTGGTGCCGCACGTGGAGATCGACGGCGAACCGTACGCGCTGAACGTGCAGACCGAGGTGGCGCTGCTGCGGGTCGCGCAGGGAGCCGTGGCCAACGTCGTCGAACACGCGGAAGCCGATCGGGTGGCGATCACGCTGTCGTACCTGGGTGACGCGGTGGCGATGGACATCGTCGACAACGGCAAGGGGTTCGACCTCAGCGAGGTGCGGCAGGCGGAGGGCCGCGGCCACGGGCTCGCGTCCATCCGCGGGCGCATCACCGAGCTCGGTGGCACCGTGTCCGTGGAGAGCGCGCCGGGGGAGGGAACCGCCGTGGCCGTGACGGTGCCGACGCCGTGAGGGTGCTGGTGGTCGACGACCACCCGGTGGTCCGGTTCGGGCTGACCGGGTTGCTGTCGCGCGACTTCGAGGTGGTCGAGGCGGCGACGGGCGAGGAGTCGCTGACGAAGGCGTCCGGGGTGGACGTCGTGCTGATGGACCTCCAGCTGGGCAAGGGGATCGACGGCGTGGAGGCCACCCGCCGGATCCGCGCGCTGGAGAACGGGCCGCAGGTCGTGATCCTGACGACCTACGACTCGGACGCCGACATCGTGCGCGCGGTCGAGGCGGGTGCGATCGGGTACCTGCTCAAGGGCTGCGACCCCGAGGAGCTCACCGAGGCCGTGCACACCGCGTCGACCGGGCAGACCGTGCTCTCCCCGGACATCGCGCAGCGGCTGCTGGGTCAGGTCCGCGACCCCGCGCCGAAGGTCAGCAAGCGCGAGATCCAGATCCTCGAGTGCCTCGCCAAGGGGCTCGCCAACAAGGACATCGGACAGGAGCTGTTCATCAGCCAGGCGACCGTGAAGACCCACCTGGTGCGCATCTTCGTCAAGCTCGGCGTCGAGACCCGCACGGCGGCCGTCACGGCCGCCGTGGAGCGCAAGCTCATCCGGCTCTAGGCGCTGTCCTGCGGATCTTCACCTGAGGTGGAGGACGATGCAGGCCAGGATGATCTCGGAGCGGTGGTAGGCGGCTCGTTTCGCGAACCGGGTGGCCAGGCCGCGGAACTGCTTGAGGCGGTTGAAGCAGCGCTCGACCACGTTGCGCAGCTTGTAGATGTTCGGGTCGAACGCCGGTGGCCTGCCACCGGCCGAGCCCTTGGCCTTGCGGCGGGCGATCTGGTCCGTGCGCTCAGGAATCGTGGCCTTGATCCGCCGCTGCCGTAACGCGGTGCGGGTGCTCGGGTGGGTGTAGGCCTTGTCGGCGATCACCCGCCCGACCCGTACCCGCTGCCCGTCCACGTCGATGTCGTGGATGTCCTCGAGCAGCGGCAGCAGCTGCGGGTTGTCGCCGGCCTGGCCGGGTGTGAGGATCACCGCCAGCGGCAGGCCAGCGGCGTCGACGGCCATGTGGAGTTTGGTGGTCAGTCCTCCGCGGGAGCGTCCGAGGCATTCCCCGTCGATGGCGAGGTCCTCGATCCAGTCGGCGCAGCCCCCTTTTTCCGGGCGCCGGCCGCGTGCTGGTGGGCCCGCACACTCGTGGAGTCGATGCTGACCACGAACGCGACGTTGTCCTCGAGTGTTCCGAGTGAGTCGTCTTTGACGATCACGTGCTCGAGGATCCGGTCCCACGTCCCGTCCGCGGTCCACTTCCGCAGCCGCTCG
>NZ_DASVFL010000213.1:0-5913 GCF_036380075.1 Lentzea sp.
GGCCGAGCTGGGCGCGGCCCTGTTCACCAGGACCACCCGCCAGGTCCGCCTGACGCCCGCCGGGGAGTTCCTGCGCGAGGAGGCCCGGCGCGTGCTCGGGTCCGTCGACGACAGCGTCCGCGGCGTGCGCCGGATCGCGCAGGGACGGCTGGGGCTGGTGCGCATGGCGTTCACCGGCACCGCCGCCTTCACCCACCTGCCGCGGATCGTCCGCGCGGTCAAACGGGAGCTGCCCGACGTGGCGCTGGAGGTCCACGCGGACCTGCTCACCCCGGCGCAGTGCGACGGCCTGCGCGACGGCAGCCTCGACCTGGGCCTGCTGCGGCCGCCCGCCACCGGCGAGGAGATCTCGGTCCGCACGATCGAGGTCGAACCGCTGGTGCTGACCGTGCCCGCCGACCACCGGCTGGCGGACGAACCGGCGGTCGCGATGACCGACCTGGCCACCGAGTCGTTCGTGCTCTACAGCAGCCCGGACTCGGCGGTGAACGAGGCCGTCGTCCGCAGCTGTCGGCAGGCCGGGTTCCTGCCGCACCACGAGCACGACGCCCCCGGCACCGCCGTGCTGCTCGCGCTGGTCGCGGCGGGACTGGGCGTCGCGCTCGTGCCCTCCTCCGCCAGGGCGATGCCGCTGGCCGGTGTCACGTTCCGCGACGTGGCCGGCGCCGGGTCGGTCGAGCTGGCCCTCGCCTGGCGGGAGCACCGGGAGTCGGCGCTGGTCACGTCCGTGCTCGACGTCCTCGAAGACCTGTTCACCGCCGAGCGGCCCCGCCCCGCGCAGAAAGCCACCCGATGAAGATCACCAAGATCGAGGCGATCCCGTTCGCCATCCCCTACCGCAAGCCGCTGCGGTTCGCGAGCGGCGAGGTGCACGTGGCCGAGCACGTCCTGGTCCGCGTCCACACCGACGACGGCGTGGTGGGCGTCGCCGAGGCCCCGCCCCGGCCGTTCACCTACGGCGAGACCCAGGACGGCATCCGCGCGGTCGTCGACCAGCTCTTCGCCCCGCAGGTCGTCGGGCTCTCCCTGCTGGAACGGGAGACCGTCGCGGCACGGCTCGGCCGCACCGTCGGCAACCCGACCGCCAAGTCGGCCGTCGACATGGCGATCTGGGACGCGCTGGGCCGCACGCTCGACGTCGGAGTCACCGAGCTGCTCGGCGGCTACGGCGACCGGATGCGGGTCTCGCACATGCTCGGGTTCGACGAGCCAGCCGCGATGGTCGCCGAGGCCGAGGCGATGCGGGACACCTACGGCATCACCACGTTCAAGGTGAAGGTGGGCCGCAGGCCGTACCGGCTCGACACCGAGGTCGTCCGCGCGCTGCGGACCGCGCTCGGGTCCGCAGTGGACCTCTACGTCGACGGCAACCGCGGCTGGAGCGCGGCGGAGTCCGCCCGTGCCCTGAAGGAGATGGCGGACCTCGACCTGTTGTTCGCCGAGGAGCTCTGCCCCGCCGACGACGTGCTCGGCCGGCGCTGGCTCGTGCGGCAGTGCGACGTCCCGTTCATCGCCGACGAGTCCGCCGTGACGCCCGCCGACGTGACGCGGGAGGTGCTCGGCGGCAGCGCCACCGCCGTGAGCGTCAAGACCGCCCGCACCGGCTTCACCCAGAGCCAGCGCGTGCACCACCTCGCCGAGGGGCTCGGCCTGGAAGTCGTGATGGGCAACCAGATCGACGGCCAGCTCGGCTCGGCGTGCACCGTCGCGTTCGGCGCCGCCTACCGCCTCACGTCCCGCCGGGCCGGCGAGCTGTCGAACTTCCTCGACATGACCGACGACCTGCTGACCGAACCGCTGGAGATCTCCGGCGGAGAGCTCGCCATCCGTCCCGGCGCCGGGCTCGGCGTCGAGGTCGACCCGGACAAGCTCGCCCGCTACCGCACCGACACCTGACCCACCACGGAGCACACCATGAGCATCGACACCGACACAGCCGCCGCCACCGCCGCGGCTTCCGGGGCCTCGGCCACCGAACGCTTCCAGACCGACAAGTCCCCGTTCGACGCCGTCCGCGACACCCCGGCGGAGCGCGTCGACCTGCTGGCGCGCGAGGTCCTCGGCGCGATCCACGCGACGATCCGCGAGCACAAGGTCACCTACGCCGAGTACAACGCCCTCAAGGCGTGGCTGATCCAGGTCGGCCAGGACGGCGAGTGGCCGCTGTTCCTCGACGTCTGGGTCGAGCACGTCGTCGAGGAGGTCGCCACCGAGCACCGCGAGGGCAGCAAGGGCACCATCGAGGGCCCGTACTACGTGCCGGGCGCCCCCGAGTCCGGGTCCCGCGGCGCCGTCCCGATGCGCGACGACGAGCGGGGCACGCCGTTGACGTGGACCGGCACCGTCACCTCGGTCAGCGGAACCCCGTTGCGGGGAGCCAGGATCGAGCTGTGGCACGCCGACGCCGACGGCTACTACAGCCAGTTCGCCCCCGGCCTGCCCGAGTGGAACCTGCGCGGCAGCTTCACCGCCGACGCCGACGGGTCGTTCGAGATCCGCACCATCCAGCCCGCGCCCTACCAGATCCCCACCGACGGCTCGTGCGGGAAGCTGATCGCCGCGGCCGGCTGGCACGCCTGGCGGCCGGCCCACCTGCACGTGAAGGTGTCCGCTCCCGGCCACGAGGAGCTGACCGCCCAGCTGTACTTCCCCGGCGACGCGCACAACGACGACGACATCGCGTCCGCGGTCAAGCCGGAGCTCGTGCTCGCGCCCCGGAAGGGCGACGGCGGTTCGGTGACCGTCGACTACGGCTTCGTCCTCGACCCGGTGCGCGGCTGATGCTGTTCCACGTGCGGATGGACGTCCGCCTCCCCCACGACCTCGACCCTGCCGTCCGGTCCGAGGTCGTGGCCAGGGAGAAGGAGTACTCCCAGCAGCTGCAGCGCGACGGTCGCTGGCCGCACATCTGGCGCGTCGCCGGCGAGTACGCCAACTACTCGATCTTCGACGTCGGCTCCAACGACGAGCTGCACGAGCTGCTCTCCGGCCTGCCCTTGTTCCCGTACCTGGACATCAAGGTCACGCCGCTGGCCGAGCACCCGTCCGACATCCGCGCGACGGGCCGATGAGTCCGGCCGGGGTCCACCACGTCGTCTCGGGCAGGCCGGACGGCCCGGTGGTGGTGCTGTCCGGCTCGCTCGGCTCGACGCTGGAGATGTGGGACGCCACCACACCGTTGCTGGAACGGCACTTCCGCGTCGTCCGGTACGACACGCGCGGCCACGGGCGGTCCCCCGTCGTGCCGGGTCCGTGCACGATCGACGCCCTGGCCACCGACCTCGCCGCCCTGCTCGACCACCTGGGCGTGGAGAAGGCGCACCTGGTCGGGTTGTCCCTCGGCGGCATGACCGCGCTGCGGCTGGCGGCCCGCGACCCCGGTCGCGTCGACCGCCTGGTGGTCCTGTGCACCAGTGCCTTCCTCGGACCGGCGGCACAGTGGACGGACCGGGCCGCACTCGTGCGCGCACGGGGAACGGAGGCCGTCGCGGCCGCCGTCGTCGACCGCTGGTTCACGCCCGCGCACCACGACCGGGCCCGCTGGGAGGCGATGGTGGCCGCCACCCCGGCGGAGGGGTACGCGGCCTGCTGCGAGGCGATCGCGGCCATGGACCAGCGCGCAGACCTCGCCCGGATCACCGCTCCCACGCTCGCGATCGCGGGAGCGGACGACCCGGCCACGCCGCCGCGCCACCTCGGCGACATCGCCGCGTCGGTGCGGGACGGCCGGCTCCTCGTCGTCCCCGGCGCCGCGCACCTCGCCAACGTCGAGCAGCCGGCCGCGGTGACGAAGGCGGTGGTGCAGCACCTCCTCGGCTGACCCGACCGACCGTTGACGTGATACGTCATACGACTTATGTTCAGTTCACGAGCCACCACTCGGGAAGTGAGCAGCGATGAGGCAGCGCACGCAGTGGTCCGCGGTTCTCGCGGTGGGACTGTTCCTGACGGCCGGCTGCGGGAGCGCCGCGGGTCCGGGGCCGCGCTCCGGCGGGTCGGGCGACAAGCTCGTGGTGTGGGACTGGAAGTCGGGCGACGCGAAGGCCGCCGGGTACGTGCGGGAGGCCAAGGCCGACTTCGCGAAGAAGCACCCCGGTGTGGACGTCGAGTTCGTCGCGCAGCCGTTCGACCAGTACTACACGCTGCTCGGCGCGGCCATCCAGGCCGGCAGGGGTCCCGACGTGGTGCTGTTCAACGGCGGCGGCCAGATCCGCGACCGCGCCGACGCCCTCGCCCCGCTGGACTCCTACGTCGCCGAGGACCGGCAGCGGCTGGCCGGGTGGGACGCGTTCACGAAGGCGGGCAAGGTCTACGCCGAGCCGGTGACGTTGCAGGGACACCCGGTCTACTACAACAAGGACCTCTACCGCAGGGCCGGGCTGGACCCGGACGCTCCCGCGGCGACGTGGGACGGGTTCGTCCGCGACTGCGCCACCGTCACCGCGAAGACCGGTGCCCGCTGCTTCGCGCTGGGCAACAAGGAGGGCATCGGCATCCAGTTCTGGTTGTCGGCGCTGGGATCGGCGGTGCTGACGCCGCAGGAGTACGACGACTGGATCGGCGGGAAGCGCGACTGGTCCTCCCCGGACGTCCGGAGGATCTTCGAACTGTGGGGGCAGGCCGGCGAGTCCGGGCTCAACACCGACGGCGCCAACTCCACCGCGATGTTCAACGACGCGTTCGCGGCGTTCGACTCCGGCAAGGCGGCCAACGTCATCGGGCTGATGTCCGACGTGGGGCACTGGAAGGACTTCGCGGAGTTCCTTGAGCCGGAGAACGTCGGTGTGCGCAACGCGCCGGTGGTCAACCCCGCGGCGAGACCGAGCCTGCCCTACGACGGCGGCATCGGCTACGCGGTCGCGAAGTGGACCAAGGATCCGAAGCTGGCCGCGGACCTGGTGCGGTCGTTGACGTCACCCGGTGCGCTCAAGGCCTTCTACCTGGACGGTGGCGCGATCGCGGCGGACACCACGATCGACACCTCCGCGGGCGGGCCCGCCGTCACCTCCATCGTCGCCGGGGTCAAGTCCGGCAAACCCGCCCTGCACGTGGCCCTGAGCTCCAAGACCGTCGACCTCATGGGCCGCCTGTCGCAGCAGCTGCTCAGCGGCTCGACCACGGTCGACGACGTGCTGCGGCAGCTGGCCTCGTCCGACAAGACGGGCTGAGCACGTGAGCTCCTCCACAATGGACGCGCCGGTGTCCACTGCGGACATCGCGCCGAGGCCACCACGGCGCAAAGCCAGGGGTTCGCGGGCCGAACGGTTCGCTCCCCTGGTGCTGCTGGCACCGGCCGTGCTGATCATCGCGGGTCTGCGGCTGTGGCCGCTGGTGCTCGGGATCAACTTCTCGTTCACCGGCGACGGCGACCGCGACGGTACCGCGGTCGGGTTCGACAACTACCTGACCCTGGTCGACGACCCCCTCTTCCTCACCTCGCTGCGCAACGTCGGACTGCTCGTGCTGCTGCTGCCGGTGGCCGTGGCGATTCCCGGCCTGCTCGCGACCTTCCTGCACCTGAAGGTGCCGGGACACCGCGTCTACCGCGGCGTCTACTTCTTCCCCGCCGTGCTCTCCCCCGTGATCGTCGGCGCGATCTTCACCCTGCTGCTGGCCTTCGACGGTCCCGTCAACACGGTGCTCGGCGGCCTGGGCCTCGGGCCGGTGGACTGGCTCGGCGACCCGGACGTGGCGATCTTCGCGGTCGTCGGGGTGCACGTCTGGGCGACGTTCGGCATGGCGCTCGTCGTCTTCCTGGCGGGCTTCGCCACCCTCGACCCGTCGCTGCTCGACGCGGCCGAGGTCGACGGCGCCACGCTGCCCCAGACCATCCGGCACGTCGTCGTCCCCGCCCTGACCCGCACCGTCCAGTTCGTCTTCGTCACCACCCTCATCGGCATGCTGACGTCGATG